>NZ_JAUSZL010000001.1 GCF_030817535.1 Streptomyces sp. V3I8
GCGCGCGGTCTGCTCCGCAGACACGACGCGACGCCGCTACGCGGCGTTACCGTGGCTACGCCACGGAGCATTGCGCTCCGCGCAATGCGGCGGAACTCCGTTCCGCCTGCCCGGAATCGCTCCGCGATCCGGGACGGATCCGGCTGCGCCGGATCCTCACCCCGTACGGGCCTGCAGGGCAGGCCCGTACGGGGTCCTGCCACGCGCTCCGCGCGTGGCAGGAAGGATGCAGCAGTAGGTGCGGGGTCGGTTGAGAATTGGGTTTTCGCGGCTGGCATCGCGTCGTGCTGTCGTGTGCGTCACTCTTGATACCCGGATAGGTTCTGGGTTTATTACCGAGTAGCTCCGCAGCGATCTTAGCTGAAAGATCCCCGGTTTGGCGTCTTCGGGTTAAGGCGCTACTCGTTTTGACATTTCATCCAGAATAGCACGAGCCTGTTGGTAGTTGCTTTGATGCTCGTGATGGTTATTTTGCTCGGAAAGCAGCCTTTGGAGATGCCCCTCACAATAGCGTTCGGGTTCGCGGGTGATTCTGTGTAGCATCAATTCCAATCGGCCTTGTTCAGTGGCATTTTGTCGAATGTTTTCCGGCACGTACATGCGTCCCTCTGAGAATGTGAGCATGGTCGGTCCGACCAGTTTCTGTAGGTCTTCGCGTAGGTTCTTCGCTTTGTGCTTTCTCAGGTCTGGAAGGTTACGCAGTACGCCTCTGCTAGCTTTTCTTGGCTTTCTACGGATGCGTATTGCGAGGGTATCCGTGTTGCTCAGTGTGGGACCGGTCGTGCTGGTATTCCAGCTCTTGCCGGTATGTGCACAGCAGTGCGTGCAGACGTCGTTCAGCAGCATGACGCAGTTTGGTTGCCTTCGCCGAGGGCGTGCGGAGACGGGTGTGAGTCCCACGCTGCCGACGCTGCCGGCCACGAGCGCCAGTAGCGTGCTCAGGATCCAGTTCATAGCGTCGCAGCGTAAGGCCCGGGCGCCAGGGCCGGTGTTGTGCCCTTCCGATCCGGTGCCCGGCGTGCAGGCGCGCGTGTCAGGCTCCTGGGGACAGGTCGTACTCCTGATCGAAGCGGGCACTACTGCCGGGGTCGTCGAAATGCATCGTCGGCGCGTGAGTGGCTGGCTGCAACCGGGAGCTGGGTGACGTGTGGATGGGGCTTCTGGAACCGCCCGACCGGTCCCAGGAGCTCTGTGACGGGCGGGGGTTGGGGAAAGGGGGATGAGCGCGGCTCAGGAGTCGGGCATGCTGGTCTCAGATCCGATGAACGGAGAAAGTCATGCTCGATTTCGACTCCTCGCGGGCTGTGATGGGCTTGCCGGAGCGGCAACGGCTCATCGGGGCTGTGCTGGGCGCGTCAGCTGCTGACGAGACCCAGTGGTTGGAGTGGAAGTCGTCGCTGGAAATTCCTAAGGCGCATGGGCAATTCACGGTGGCCAAGGGAATCCTCGGATTTGCCAACCGCATGCCGGATACCGCCCGTAGGTGGGCCGAAGGCCACGCCTACCTCCTCGTGGGTGTGGAGCCAAGCAACCTCTGTGGGACTCCTCAGCATGACGGCGCGGACCTGTTTCCCTGGATTCATAAATACACAGGTGAGTCAGTGCGCTTCGACGCGACTTACGTGCCGTTTGACGCTGGATCAGGTACCAAAAAGGTCTTGTTCATTGATGTAGCCCCTCCGCAATGGGGGGATCCCATACACCCCCTGCAGAAGGATTATGATGCTTTCCGGAACGGAACGATTTTCGTCCGGTTGCCGAGCCAGACGATCCCCAACCGTGTTGTCGACCTCGAGGCGCTTTCCACAAGGCTGATCCGGCGCGAGCATCAGATGGATATCGAACTCGCTGTTGCCAATGGGGCCTTGTCCAGTCTTCACATCGATGAACTGCAACTCGGAGAGATCCTGGGGGCGAAGCGGGATGAGCTGTTGTCGTCTCTGCCGCGCCCACGACGCACGTCGTCTTCGGATGGGGTCATCAAGATCAAATCCAGTGAGGACCGGCTCCGAGCCAAGGTGAGCGGGCAGCGTGGCTTGTCGTTGAAGGACCTGGAGGAGTTGGGGCGTCGAAGCCAGGCCGGCGAGGCGCTTTCGGATGAGGAGCAGCAGGCACTCGACCATCACCGGGAACGTTGGGAGTCCATCGGCGCCATGACTATGCGGTCAGTCATGACCAGGGACATGCGGTCGCCAGATGTGTATCAGGCAGAAGTTGACGCCTACATCGAGAAGTGCCGACAACAGCTTCCGTCTTCCCTCTGCGTCATGGCGGCATCGCGTGAAACACCCTTGCTGCTCCATATCGATAACCAGACGGACCTGATGCTTCATAAAGTCCAGGTCACCGTAACTTTGAGTCCGGGTCAGATCCCCATAATGAATGTCGCACGCAACAGCGCCGCATCCAATCAATTCGTTATGCCCTGGCCCGAGCCTCCATCCGCATACGGCAAGAAGACCCCGACGCCTTTTAGCGCTTCGGCTAAAATTCCCTCGGGTTGGCCGCTGTGATGAGTGCGGCCCATGCGAGCCGCCAGCCTGTGATTGAGCGGCCCGAGATTCTTCGGTCCGCAGAGGGAATTTCCATCCAGTTCCCACCGGTGGACCTGCGTGCGCACGCTTCGGAGCCTCTGCCTGCGATCATTCTATTCGGGCGAGACATCGTGGGAGACAGCACTATCATCCGGTGGACCGCAACGTGCACCAACCTGAACGGCAGACAGGAGAAGTCCCTCCAAATTCCGGTACAGCACATCGCCGTATTGCCGTCACCGGAAGACTGACGTTCATCCCTGGCTCCTCTCGAAGCCAACGTCAGCCACGCCCGAATGGGTGTGGCATGGCAGCGGAGGCGCCTTCGGTCAGACCCAGCGCATCGGGCCCCTTCACCACGGGACCGCGCCGTCAACGTAAATCGCAGGCGCTCTCGCCACTGAGCCTTTTTCAACCTCAGGCTGAGGCAAGTTGTAGGACGAGGGCAGCCTTCACGATCTCGGTGATCCGGCTTCTGCTCCAGCACACGGAGGCGCGGGATTGGCGCTGTGGCGCACGTTCTCCGTCCGACGTTCCGGCGACTCTCACGGACGCGGTGTGTGCGCGACGTCCGTGATCGACAAGGCCGCCGCTCGCTGCCGACGAGTCTCCGACTCAGGTCACGGAGATTATGTAGATCGAAGACCCCAGAGAGGCCAATCCCAGGCAGAGCCACAGAGCGACGATTTCATACCGTCGCCTTCCCGAGGGACGTCGAAGGAGCCGAGAGTGAAGAAGAAGAACAAGCCCGCGAGCATCATGAGGCCCACAGCGACAAAGAAGAGCTTGACGTTCACAGTCCCCCACCTTCAAGATTTTCTGACGACGAGCCCTTTGCAACCTGAGCTCGACGCCACGGAGTTGGGCTGCTGTACAACACGACGAAGCTCCTGGTAGACGGGTCCTCTACCAAGATCATCCATGTCCGTCAGGAGCCTCGCGTGCTTGTCTACCCGTCGTCGATCGATCTGTCCAGCCGCACTCTGTGCTTCCTGGCCCGGCACCTTCGTTCCCGGCGGCTGGAGATCGGGACCCGGTGGCGACGCCTCACGACCGGGCGACAAGCACTGCTCGCCCTGGCTCACCTGCGGTGCGGCGATACCTACGCCCAGCTCGCCGCCGGGTTCCGCATCGGCATCGCGACGGTGTACCGCTACATACGTGAGGCCGTCGACATCCTGGCAGCCCTCGCCCCGTCACTCACCGAGGCGATGAGGTCGGCGCGGACGAAGGCGTTCGTGCTGCTGGACGGCACCCTGCTACCGATCGACCGGATCGCCGCCGACAACCCCGTACTACTCGGGCAAGCACAAGCGTCACGGCATGAACGTCCAGGTCCTCACCGACCCGTTCGGCCGACTGCTGTGGGCATCCCCGGCGCTGCCCGGATCCACCCACGACCTCACTGCCGCGAGAACTCACGGAATCATCGACGCGCTCGCCGGTGCAGGGCTGAAGTGCTGGGCGGACAGTGATGATGGGTGATGGCGTCACCGACAGATCTGTCCCTTGGGCCGACTGACCGGAATCTCGTGTCCTTGCCTTGATCCGTCGGTCTGTCGGTGACGCCATCGCACGTGGTCGGCCAGGGGCATCGTGACTTCATAGGTGCTTGTACGAGAAGACCCGTCACTGTCGTGTCCGCCTGCCTCGACTGGCCCGTATTGCCCTGTCAGCGCGATGAGAAGGCAGCAGCTCCAACATGATCAACCAGCAGCCCGAGAAGGAAGTCTTCGCCGGAGTCGACACCCACACCGACACCCACACACGCCGCCGTCGTGGACCCGCTGGGACGTCCACTCGCCGACCGAGAATTTCCCACGACCACCAAGGGATACCGCGCCCTGTTGATGTGGCTCATCACGTTCGGCCACGTACAAGCGGTGGGTGTGGAGTGCACCGGCTCCTACGGCGCCGGACTGACGACGGTGCTGAGCGCGGCCGACCTGACGGTGGTCGAGGTCAACGCCCCCGACCGGGGCACCCGACACACCCGCGGCAAATCCGACCCAATCGACGCCTACGCTGCCGCCCGCGCAGCAGCCTCAGGACGAGCCACGGCCATCCCCAAGTCCCACACCGGCACGGTGGAAGCCCTTCGCCAGCTGCGTGTGGCCCGCGCGTCCGCGATCAAGGCCAGAACGCAGGGCGATCAACCAACTCATCGGCCTGCGGGTAACCGCTCCCGAACCTCTGCGCGCATCGCTCACAGGGCTCACCCGCACCACCCTGGTCAACCGCTGCCTTCGGCTGAGGCCAGGAGCTGACCTCACCTGTCCCACAGAGGCCGCCCGCTACGCACTGCGGCAACTGGCACGCCGCATCCGCATGCTCACCGAGGAGATCGACGAGGTCACCGAACGCCTGACAATGCTCACCACGTCCGCCGGCCCTGAGCTCGTCGCACTATTTGGCGTGGACACCGAGACCGCCGGTCAGCTCCTGGTCACGGCCGGCGACAACCCCGAACGCCTGCGCACGGAAGCCGCGTTCGCCGCTCTGTGCGGCGCCGCTCCAGTTCCGGCTTCCTCCGGACGCACCGACCGACATCGACTCAGCGAGGCGGAGACCGCCAGGCCAACCGCGCCCTCCACATGATCGCGGTGGTGCGGATGCGCTACTGCCCCCGCACTCGCGCCTACGTTGCGCGCCGCACCCAGCAGGGACTCTCCAAGAAGGACATCATCCGTTGCCTCAAACGCTTCATAGCCCGCGAGGTCTACCACGCGCTCACCCGCACCCACAACGGCAGCACCACTCCGTCGACTTGACTTCTATAGGAGCATCAAGGCCTACCAGGGCGCCGGCAGTCACGTCCGCGTGCCGTTTCGAGGTCGCCGGCTCGAGCGATGGAAGCGACGCCACAACAGCAGCCACGCCAAGATCCGCTGCCTCGTCGAGCAGGCCATGGCCGTCCTCAAGGGCTGGCGCCTACTCCGAAAGCTCCGGTGCAGCACGAACCGCATCACCGAGATCGTGAAGGCCGTCCTCGTCCTGCAACTCGCCTCAACCTGAGGTTGGAAAAGCCTCACTGCGTGCAGCACCCGGACCGTGACGCTGCCGACCCTCGCCGACCGGGAACCATCCGTTACCGCGGACGCGATAGCGCACACCGGCCTGTGGGACACACCGGACATCGGAGACGGCGGAGAGTCCAAGTAGCGTTCCTGTATGGACCTCGAAGCATGGATCGCTGTGGCCGCCGTCGCCATCTCCGTCGCGGCCGCCGCAGTCAGCATCCACCAGGCCAAGACGGCGAAGGACTCCGCCAAATTCGCCCGGGAGGCCAACGAGCTCACCCGGCAGCAGATGGCCCAGCAGGCCGTCAAGGACCGCCAGACCGACGCCGAGGCTTACAAGGCCGCGCAACGCGAGGCAGACAAGGTACAGATCGTGCTTAGCAGCAACGGCGGCTCCCTGACTGTGAAGGTCACCAACCACAGCCTGCGGACCATCAGCGACGTGACCATCGTGGACGTCAGGCCGGAGGACGTGGGGACCTGGCGGTCCTGGAAGCCCAACCCGAACGTGGGACGCAAGCTGTCCACCACAGTGTGGCCGCTCCTGCACCCGGGCCAGGACGAGACGGCCGCCCTGTGGCTGCTGGACGAGAACGACGCCCATCTGCCGCAGCTGCCCATCAAGGCTGCGGTGGAGGTTCGTTGGCAGGACGACGACGGGCAGTGGTGGTCCTCAACCACCGGCGCGGAGACCACCCGCATCGAGCCGCCCATCGCGTAGCTGCTCGATCGCGGCGAGGTTCTTGCGGGAGGGAATCCGGGTGCCGACCTGCCAGGCGCGCAGCGCGCGGCAGGTAACCCATTAGTAGCTTTCAGGTCCGGGGTCGGCCCCCTTGCCGGGGCGTGGCGTGGGGCCGAGTGGTGTTGCTGGCGTCAGGCCGCGGTCGGCGCGGGCTTCCGGTTCCTGGGCGCCGGGCTGAGCAAGCTGGAGGCGGCGCCTCACCTGCTCAGGGCCTACAGCCCCGGCCGGGGCTGCCGAGCGGGGCCAGTGGGCCCTGAGCGGCGAGCAGGCCGACCGGCTGAGCGCCTGACTCGCTGCCGAGGCGCAGCGCTCGGGAATCAGTCCCGACCAGGCTGTCGACCTCCTCCTGGAAGCCCTCACCGACGAGGCGCAGCCGCTGCAGCGCTGGATCCGGGCACGGGCCAGGGCGTAAGCCTTCGGCTCCGGGCGGGCCCGCCCGGAGCCGGGCTTCCTCAAGGAGCCGCCGTTCACGGTGTCGTGGTCGGGGTGGTGGTCGGGCCCGACCACCACCCCGACCACAGCGCCGGTGCGGGTCATCAGCCGGTGGCGCTGGCCACGGTGCCGACCATGGCGACCAGGAGCGCCGCCGCGGCGATCGCGATCGTCAGCGGGCCGATGAGCGCCGGACGGCGGTGGACGACGTAGCCGAGGCCGCCGACGACGAGCAGGCCGACCAGGACCAGCAGCAGAACAACCAGCGCGGTGAGCGTGGACATACAGGTTCCCCTAGGGATCAGCACGCCCCGAAGGCCGGGGCGTGCGGTGGTTGGGCGGCAGAAGGTCGTGCCTCCCTGGCCCTTGCGTCTCGGGGAGGCGCGGCGACAGGGCGGCTCAGAGTGCTTGGCGCGGGGGTTAGCCCCGCAACCCCCGCTCTGACCAGGCCGTTTACAGACGCTGTGGTCCCGGTCACACGGGTGGGCGGAACTGGCCCCACTGCTCCAGAGAGGCGGGCTGTTAAGCGGCGACGACCGCACCGGCCCGCCGTGTCGGCAGGCCGGTGCGCAGTGCGAAGAGGCTGCTCAGAAGGTTGCGCAATCCCCGACCCTTCCCGGCCCGAGTCGCGCATTCAATGCCTGACCTACACAAACGCGAATGCGCAGAGCATTGAGTGCAGGCCGCCGGTCCGGTAGGAGGCTCACCCTGGCTCTAGTGAGTCGAGCGGGTGAAAGGCATAGCGAGTCGGTTCCCTGACGTCTGTGGCGGGCACTTGCCTGCGTGGCTGCCAGAGGGAGTCTCGGGCCACTGCAGGCCCGCCTCCATCGCTGTAGCGATATCGCCGCAGCGATAGAGGATCAGGCGCCCGCGGCTATCTGCCGGAGCTGCGAGGGCGCTCTGCAGGGCGCCGTACTGCGCCGAACCGGCACGCCGGACCCCGACGCCGACGACGGCCAGGAGCACGGGCAGCCGCCCGGCGCGGCCGGCGGAAGTTCACCGCCTCGCGCGTGCGCGACACGCGTGCGCCTTGGGACCTCCCGGAGCGCGGGGCCGGGGTGGTGAAGAAGTCCCCGCGGCCGTTGGCGAGCAGCTGTTCCTGGTGGTGATTCCTGCACCGCGGATGAACGTGCCGGCGGCCTGACACGCGTACGCGTGCACGCGTGCCTTGGGCGCCGGGATTCACCGCGCCGGGCCGTGATGATGAAGCTGCGCGGAAACCGGCGAGAATTCAGCCGGTGAACACCGACCGCCGAACGCTGGGCACCGGACCGAACTATCCCGCCGACACCGAGCTGGGCGCCGCGCCGCGCGCCCAGTTCGCCGCGGAACGCCTGCCTCCCGCCGCGGCTGCCGAGCCGAAGCCGCGCCCGGCAGCCACCGGGCGCCGCGTGCTCGGGGCCGGACCCGCCGCACTGGGCGGTGACAGCGGCGGTGACATGACGCCGTGACAGCCAGATCCTGGCCGACCCGTACCGGAGCGCGCCCTCACGCGTACGTGCGTGCGATCGCGCGCAGGCGGCACGTCCGACCCGCGTTGGGCCGCCGAATCAGCCCCGCCGGTGCGATGTACCACCTTCACGACAGTGAGCCACCCGCGCATGTACCGCTCTACGTCAGCCACCGGAACACAAAGCACCACCTCGTGTCAGCAGCCAGCCGTCGCCATAACCCAGAGACCTGCAAGAAAACGCCCTGCCCGATCACCCATGACTGCCACCAGCGCACCGACATGAAGTCGACACATCGCACCGGCGGTCGCAGCCCGCCTCGCCGCCAAGGACCCCGAGAGCTACCCGCCTGCGGAGTAGGTGTGGTGTGAGTAGCGGTCTCCGCAACAGCCAGCCAACCCGGTGCCGACCGGACAGCAGCAGCCACCTGGTCACTTCATGACAGCAGAACACCCCTCCCGCACGCCCTACCATCAGGCAGCCAGCGCTCCACGCTGCTGACGCTCACCTGCTGCTATCAGCATGCCAATTCACAAATGCATGAACCATAAATAAATTCACTTAAGGCCAAACTTCGGGCAAATAGCTTATTTGTAGCCATTGGATCATTCCGTGGAGCTCGGTGCGGGCCCGGTGCGGCCTACGTTGGTGGTGTGCCGGCCGGAGAGCATCTCCGGCCGCGCGAATCGAGAGGTCGCCCCCATGCGCTTCACGCGCACTCCTGCTGTTCCCCGGACCCTCCTGGTCGCCGCGATCGCCGTCGTCAGTCTCAGCGTCCCCACCCTCGCCTCCGCAACCCCCCGTGCCGACGCGGGCAGCGTCCGGACCGAGACCAGCTTCGGCGTCCTCGGCTTCCCTGGGTTCAACGGATTCAACGGAATAGGGACCAACGGTGGCCTGGGCGGACTGGGCGGCACAGGCGGCGCTGCCGGCGCCAACGGCAACGGCGGTAACGGAGGCAACGGCGGCAACGCCGACGGCAGCGCGAGCGTCGGCGGCAAGGGCGGTACCGGCGGCGCCGGGGGCGCCAACGGCAACGGCGGCGCCGGGGGCGCCGGCGGCAAAGCCACCCTGGGCGGCACCGGCGGCAAGGGCGGCGTGGGCGGCGTCGGCGACGCCGGGGTCGGCATCGCCGGCGGTAAAGGCGGCAACGGCGGCGCCTCCACGGCCGGAGGCGGCCACACGGGCGGAACCGGCGGTGCCGGCGGCGCCGCGAGCCCGGTGTGCCCCGGCAAGCCCGGCGGCAACGGCACCAACGCCACGTTCACCGCGGACGGTGTCACCGGCGCCACCGGCGCTGCCGGCAAGACCACCCTCCCCTGCTGAGGATCAAGTGTGACCAGGAGACGTGTCCCCCGGGGCGTCGCGCCCGGTGATCGCTGATCACTGACGGATGGCAAGTACGTTCGAACACGCGCTCGGCCGGGATTCCCGGTCGAGCGCTTCGTGTCGGGCGAGCCATTTGACCGCATGGCGTCCCGGTGCCGCAGTGAACGGGACGGTCGGCTGTTCAGACAGGTGCCGCCCATCGGGCCGTACCGCACCGGCAGCCAGCCCGCGCTCTTCAGGGGTGCCGCAAGCCGGTGGCCACGTAGTCGCCGCTCACTCTTCCGGGCACCTACAGGCCGAACTCCAGCTGCTCGACGTCGGTGAACTCCACCATCAGGTCCTGGGCGCGCCGGCCGCCGTCGCGGAAGTACACGTGGGCGAGGCCTTCGGCGGCGATGGCGCGCAGCTGCTGCTCGCCGGCGCCGGCCTGCTGGGCGTCGAACAGGCGGGCCGCGTAGCCGGGCGGCAGCACGAGGATGAGGTGGCGCAGGCGGGCGTCGTCGCTGCTGCCGGGCGCCGCGGTGAACCCGAACCGGGCCCGGGTGTCGATGACCAGGCCGGTGCTCGTGGCGGCCTGGCGGCGGGCGCGCTCGCGGATGCGGGGCTGCCAGCGGGCCCGGACCGCGCCCGCCAGGCGGGCGGACCAGCACCGCCGCGAGGGCAGCCCCGGCCCCCACCATGGCTTCGACGGTACGCTGGGAGACGCCGAGCGTTGTGGCGACCGCGCGGGTGCCCTTGAGCTGCATGACCAGATAGCGCATCTGCGCGCCCGCGGACTTGGGGATGGGGCGGGTGAACGCCTTGTGCACGGCGCGGTCCAGACCGTCGGAGACAGAAGCCATCAGGAGGCGGTCCTCCAAGATCAGCTGTACGGGGCTGTAAGGGCCGATCCCCCGGCCCGGCGAGAGAATTGACGCCAGGGCGGGTACCGACCGGCAACCAACTGACCTGCCCAGTCACCAAAAACGTCAGCCCCACACCGGCATTCATGTCACCAGTCGAAACCCTCACCACACCCAACTGAACAGCCCAGACCCGACACGCACCACACTGACATCGCGATGCCGAACCACCACCGCCAAAAACCCACAGATCATCACCCACGAAGGTCGCACGGATCATCGTGCCGGTGTGTAAGCAGTCGCTCCCATGGCAGCCGATCAACTATATGTCGGTCAAAGAGCAGCAGCCACTTGGTCCTCTCATGACAGCGGACCAGGCTGGCCTCTACACACATGACCAGGAAATCAACAGCAGAACGCGGCTGACGCGCAGTCGCTGCCATCAGCATGCCCACTCACAGCGATGGTCGGCTGCCGGGGCTGTTCGGCGGTCGCCGGGTGCCGGTCAGTGCTTCTTCGTGGCCGTCAGGTAGGCCCGGGCCAGGTTCGCGCCGACCGGGCACCGCCCTCGCCCTTTCGGGCATTCCAGGCATTTTTCCAGGTGGTGTACGTAGGTGCTGTAGCTGCGCCGGGCAGCGGGGGTGAGGGCCCTGGGCATGCCGTGCCTTTCTGCGGCACGCGCCGCCGGCATGCTTTTGCCGGGGTACCTACCGTATTTCGGTGTCTGTGCCGCAGTGTTCGGCAACATGAGAGCGCTTTCGTCACCTGGACGACTGATCCTGACCGTCCGTGCACGGACGCGGACCGGGGCGCGTTCGCGCCGTGGCCGCCCCTGATCGTGTGGTGCGCTCACTCTATGGAGCGACATGTGCATCCGGTGACTAGCGGGACCCGTGACGCGCCCGATGCACTGAGGGATGTCATCCAGATGGCACGGTGCACGCCGGCGTGCGGGCATGCGCTTTTGGACCATGAGGCGGTGCGGCAGCCGGCGGTGATGGATCCGATGAGGACGGTGCGGCATGTGGAAGGGGTCTCGTGCCTCGCGGTGGCTTGCCTCCGCGTCGCAGGATCCGCGCTCCTGCAGGCGCGAATGGCTGCTGGGGCTGAGCGGGATCACGCTGCTTCCCGCGGGACGCCTGTGGGATGTGGTGATCGTTCCCGAGGCGCTGGGAGTGTTGGCCGCCGAAGTCCTGGAGGACCTGCCGTTGCTGCGGTGCGGCCCCGTCCTGTGGAACGTGCAGCGACATCGGGTGGGGTTCTTCGTGCCGCCGGGCACGACAGCACGCTGTTTGTGCACCGGCGCGCGCTGCGCGGGCGAAGGCGCATGGATCGCAGCTCCGGGACCGCATCAGCGCTGGGGCCCGCTGCGCTGGCTGGTGCGCCCCGATGGCGCCGGCACCCTGAACCGGCCCGAAGTCCTCGCCGACACACTGCAGCGCGCCGCGGGCCGGCCGGTACTGCGCCTCAACAGCAACCCCTGGCGCTGCTGACATGGGTCCGGCCCTGCCAGCACCGGTCAGCCGGTTTCCGTGACGGTGCGCCCGAAACAGCGGCCGCCTGTATAGCGTGTGCAGCGCAAGCAGAGCTGTAGGGCTCTTGGCCGGTGACACGGTGGCCATGACCGGCAACGGGTCGTTGAGCGGTCATGGGAGTCTTCGGAAACTGCAGTGATCCTCATCCCGGCAACCAGCACACCGGCCGTGAAGAAGACACCTGCGCCCGGTGTGTGCAGATGGGCGACACCAACGGCCCGGCCCAAACGCCGACGGGCAGGGCAAGCCGTCCTGACACGCCGCGAAGGGCTCGGCCCGGGACCGGTCCGCGAAGCGCTTCGTGTGCGAGCCGGTGGGTGACGGCGGCACGAGCGGTGCTGATCATCCTCGCCGCGGCCGCCATCGTCGCCGCGACCATAACCATGATCCTGGGGCACCGTTCCTAGGACGCGCGGCGAACCCCGGAGTCGGCTTTCCTCCCGAGCGCCTCACACCCCGCTGTCTGCCCGCCGGCTTGAGCCGGCGGGCAGACAGCGGGCACGGACGACACCGACCGTGCCCGCTGCGGCCGCGGCCGCAGCGGCCTGGACCCTGAGCACCCGTTGCCACGTCTTCACCCCAGCAGGAAGGGACACAGCAGACGGCCTGCACGCCACCGAGAAGCACTGTGCCTTTGTATGCGCAACTGCTGCCAGCAGCCTTTTGCCACTTGTTCGCAGGTCACAGACAAAACGCCAGGGTGCGCCACCCTTCCCCGCAGCGTCGAACATCAACCAGCATGATCACAACGCGCTGACCTGCACGAACAATGCACAGGTCATGCATCGCGCCAATCAACCACGGGCAGAGGAAGCCCTCGATACTCAGGACAAAAAATCATGTGGGACGCAGCATGGATGCGCAGTGTCGAGTGGCTCGCCGCAGCCGCGGCCGACCCCCGGGCCTGCAAACGGCAATGGGAACACGGCACCGGGGTCGCCTTACTTCAAGCAGGACGCCTCTGGAACGTCCTGTCCGTCCCGGAAGAACTCGGTCTGGCGGCCCTGGACGTCCTCTGGAGCGACCCGCTGCGCATCCCCGCCCCCGCGCTCAGGCACAGCAAAGCCCACCGCGTGGGATTCCTCCTGCCCTCCGGCCCTCACTCCCAGTGGATCGGGGCCGGAGTGCGCCACGTCGGCAAAGGAAGCTGGATCCCCACTCCCCCGCCCTACCAGGAAGCCGGCCACCTGGAATGGATCACCCCGCCCGACGGAACCGGCGCCCTCCACGTCCCCGACGTCCTCGAATGGGCCCTGCGCTCCGCCACAAGCACACTCACCACCTCCCGGACCATCCACCAGCACCTCACATCCCCACCTTGGAGCGGCCGCTGAAGCCGACAGGCCACGAAGCGCCGGTTTCCGCAGCGATGCGGTGCTCAGAGCGGGACAGATGAATGTGCCCTGTGAATGCGCGGACAGGGGGCACTCGTGGTGGGACGCTTAATTTGTGTCCGGCCGCCGCCTGCGGGAGCGGCGACGGCCGGAGAGCGCGAGGGACCGGGATGCCTCCCCGGTCGGGCCTCGCGCGAGGAGCTCTCCCGGCGGCGCGAGGCAGCGGGAGGTGCCCCGCTGAGCGCGCCCGGAGAGCGGAGGCTGGAGCTGCGTTGTCGGCGGCGCGGCTCCAGCCGGCCTCAACAGTCGGTCACGGCTCAAGGGCTGGGAGCCTGCGGTACCGGGCCCTGGCCCGGCGCAACCTTCTCTCAGCGTAGAAGAAGGCCGCAGTGATCGGAAGCCGAAGACGGTCGCGAAAGCGCGCCGGGAAAGCCACCGTCATGCGCCGGGCGGGCTGCCACGGGGGATCCGGAGGGGAGAGCGCGGGTATGTTCGAGGACCTGCCTCCCGATCCGGCACGACTGACCACGCTGAGGATCTGGCACGCCATGTGGCTGCTGCGCATCGACGCCCTGAACGCCGCCGTGCAGCGGCGCGAAGCCGCGCAGGCGCATGTCCAGCGGGCCCGGCCGCCACAGCCGGACGGGGCAGTCGCGTTCGGCATCGGTGACGGGCGCCGGCCCATCGAAGTCCATGCCGGCTGCTGCTATGTCCTCGGGAAACGACGCCAGGCCGTCCACCGCGCCGACGTCCGCCGGCTTCTCGCCGCGCGCGTGCGCGTCTGCAGCCACCGCACCGCCGACATCACCCTGGAGATCCCGTTATCCGGCCGCCCGGTCCCTGCCACTGCGGCGCGCTGACGGCCCCTGAGGGTTCTTCACGCTGCACCGCGGTGATCCCCACCCTTCACCGCCCCCGACAGGACAGCCAGCGATGACCAGCACTCCCCCGCCACCGATCAGCGAACCGGATCCGTCGACCTTCGCCACCTCCAGCAGCTATGTCGGACCCTGCTCCGGCTGCCAGCGGCCCACCCACAAGTACGGCAGCGGCGGACTCCCGCTGTGCCAGTGGTGTCTTGCCGGCGCCCGGGAGAACTGGGGACCGGCCGTGCGCTTCAACAGCACCCGCCCGCAGTCCGAGTGACCACCCCTGTCCCGTGACAGTGAACCTGGACCGATTGCCATCGGAGTTGGACCGTTGACGCGCGTGCAGGTGAGGAGGCGGCGCGGACGAGTTGGCTGTGTGGATGCGCGGGTTTCGGCGTTTTCCCTGCTGCCGTAGGGTCTGTGGTCGAGAGCTGGGCGCTGGAACCGGTTCCATAGCGCAGAGCAGGAGCTGAGCGATGTCAGGTCTTCCTGCCGCTTCGCCGGACGGTCCCCGGCTGAGGCCGGTGCCGCCGGCTGATGCGGAGGCGGCGCGGATGAAGGCGGTGCGCCGCTACGACATCCTCGACACCCCACCCGACGGGGCGTTCGACCGGGTCGCGGCGATGGCTGCCCGTCTGTTCGACGTTCCCGTGGCCAGTGTGACGATCGTCGATGCCGACCGGATCTGGTTCAAGGCCATCCACGGCCTGGAGGGGGTCGCCCAGATCGGGCGGGACCCGGGGCTGTGCGGGTCGGCGATCCTGCGCGATGACACGCTGGTGATCCCCGACACCCTGACCGATCCGGCCGCCTGCACCAACCCGCTGGTGACCGGCCCTCTGGGCGTGCGGTTCTACGCCGGGGCGCCGATCATCACGTCGGACGGGCACCGGCTGGGCACGGTCAACATCCTGGACACCAAGCCGCGCCTGATCACCGAGGCCGACACCGAAACTCTGGCCGACCTGGCCGCGATGGTCCTGGACGCCATGGAACTGCGCCTGTCGGGCCTGCGCCTGCTGCGCCAGGAGCAGGAACGCCGCAAGGCGCAGGAGGAGGCGCGGGCACAGGCTGAGCGGGACACGGAGGCGATCACCGCGTTCGCCACCACCCTCCAGCGGACCCTGCTGCCCCCCCGCCCTGCCGGTGGTGCCGGGGCTGGAGCTGGCCTGCCACTACCAGACCGACTCGCCCCGCGACGTCGGCGGTGACTTCTACGATGTCTTCCCCCTGGGCGGCCAGCAGTGGGCGTTCTTCCTGGGCGACGTGTGCGGCAAGGGCGCCGAAGCCGCCGTCGTCACCAGCCTGACCCGCTACACCCTGCGCGCAGCCGCCCAGCACCACCAGGACCCCACCGAAGTCCTCACCGCCCTCAACAGCGCCCTGCTGCTCGATCCCTCGATGGGCAGCCGCTACTGCACCTGCGTCTTCGGCACCCTGCACCCCGCACCCGGCGGCGGCTTCACCGTGACCGTGGCCATGGGAGGCCATCCACCCGCCTTCCACGTCCAGCACGCCGAGGGTGACGGCACCGGGCTGACGGTGCAGGGGGTGCGTCCCCGGGGCGGCATGCTCGTGGGCGCCCTGGAAGGCGCCCAGTTCGCCTCCCACACCTTCCACCTCGCCCCGGGCCACGGCCTGCTCCTCTACACCGACGGACTCACCGAGGCCCGCCTGCCGGACGGGACCATGCTGGGTGAACAAGGCGTAGCCACCTTCCTCACCACCCGCACCACCCCCGACGCCAGCCGCCTGATCGAGGACACCATCGCGCTGATCGCCGGTCTGCCCGCAGGCCCCGGCGACGACGTCGCCCTGCTCGCCCTGTCCGTACCCCTGACGCCGGCCCCCGGGCGACCGGCCACCGCATCGACGGCCCACACCCTGGCCACCCCGCCCGCCGATGACACGGCCCGCACCGGCCAGGAGCACTGACCCGTGACCGACGACCTCACCCTCACCACCACCCACACCGCCGGGCCCCTGGCCGTCCTGCGCATCGGCGGGGACATCGCCATGCAGACCGCCCCCGCGCTGCGCAAAGAAGCCCTGGACGTCATCGCCCAAGGACACCCGCACCTGATCCTGGACCTGACCGGAATCACCTTCTGCGACTCCTCCGGCTTCAACGCCCTGATCGGCATCATGCGCTGCGCGACAGCCGCACACGGCTCCCTGACCCTGGCCGCAGTCCCCGACCGCATGCTGCGCATGCTCGACCTGACCGGCCTCAGCACCATCATGCAGTCCTACCCTGACACCGACGCCGCGATGAACGCCCGCCCCGCCACCGCCCCCGAACCCGCCTGACCCAGCGGCCCGGTCCAACTTCGCTGACAAGCCGTCCACATTCGACGGCAGAGGACAGCCCCGGAGCGAGCCGTTGCCGGCGGGGAGCTGCTGATCGGCCGCGTGCGCGTAATGGACAGGCGTCACGCGGTGACGCATACGGCAACGCGCACGCGTCACGGGCCGCTGCCAGCTGCTTCGCGGCGCCCTCTCCATGCCCTGGTGCGGCACCTCGGCGAGCAGTACACCGCATCAGTGCGCTTGCGCACCGACACCATCAGCCCGCACGCCGGACACCGGCCCTGCCCCCACACCATCCCGCCCCGGATCAGATCCAGGCTCTGACTCACGACCCGCTGGTAGATCTGCTCGAGCCGCTGCACGCGTCGCCAGTGGCGGCTGCGGCACGCCGTGTCGCAGAACCGCTGCCAGGGCCCCGCGTCCTTGGGCAGCAGCGCCCGGCACTGCACACACCGCCGCACCCGTTTCCTTGCCACCCTGCCAGGTCCCGCCCCGACCGGCGCACCGACAGGGGTGCACCTGCAGCACGCTCTCGTACGGCAGCCGGGATCTCACCTGAGCACCCGACCGCCGACACCGCACTCGGCCCCGGCCTGGCCCGCCCGCCCATCGGCACGGCGCCCGTTCACCGCCGTCGGGCAGGCGGGCCGCCGGACCGAGGTCATGAATGGGCCATGGCATCTGCCCACAGAGGGCAAACACGGCGGACCGTCGACGCCCCGCCCGAGCGCGTCCTTGCGCCCGGGCAAGGAAACAGACCGCAACAGCAGCTCCTCAGCACCTCAGCCACATGACCTCACGAGGGCCGCCTGCACGGTGGCCCACCGCAGGAGCATCGAACATCGCCTACGGGCGGGAACAGCCGTCCGAAGGTGCGAAGTATGGGTCTGTTACAGGCCCGCGCGAGCGCCGGCCCCGGGCGCGCAGGGAGCGTGACGGGGGCGTGCGGGGAGCTGGAAACCGCTTCCGCGCTGAGATCCGGCCCTGGATGCACAGGCCACCGAACTGCCACGTTCCGGGACGCCAGTTGATTGGGCACTGCACGTGACGGTCACTGAAATGTCTGCATACAGCAACATCAAGCAGGACACCTGCCGTCGTGGGCGGGATGTGACCAAGCTGTGGGTCCTCGGCACTCGCCGGGACCCGCACACCGTCACCGGCAGACCGGCCAACACCCGCACTGCCAGGGGCGCGCACCAGGGGGGACGTTCATGTCTTCACGCACCACCCGCCGTATCGCCGCCGCACTCCTGACCACAGCCGCCCTGGGCGCTGCCGCCCTGCCGGCCGCCGCGGACAGCGGCCGACAGCAGGCCCGCCCCTCCCACGTGAAGATCACGGCCGTGCAGTACGACTCGCCCGGCCGCGACGACCGCTCCAACCGCTCCCTGAACAAGGAGTGGGTCGAGATCACCAACGAAGGCCGCCGCGGCGTCAACCTCGAGGGCTGGACCCTGGCCGACGAGGACGGCCACACCTACACCTTCAGCCACTACCGCCTGCGCGGCCACGAAAGCGTCCGCGTCCACACCGGCGAAGGCCGCGACAGCCGCGGCCACGTCTTCCAGGACCGCCGCGCCTACGTGTGGGACAACCGCTCCGACACCGCCACCCTGCGCAACGACAACAACCGCCGCGTCGACACCGAGTCCTGGGGCCGCGGCCACGGCGGTCACGGCGGCGGCCACCACCGCCGCTGACCCACCAGCCGAGCTGCTGGCGGTGACGCCCCGGCCGTAGCAAGAACGCGGCGCGCCAGCCCCAGCCAGGGGTTGGCGCGCCGTCGGCATGCGTGACGGACGAAGCGGCCGCGCCGCCGGCCCAGGCGCGGGCCCGCAGCGTGCGGTACGACCAATGCACTCGCCCGGATGACGGGCGGCCGAAAGCCGGGCGGGCCGCGGTCGCGCACCGATAGCAAGAGCTCATGCTCTCGAAGATCGCGGCCGCTGCCGCCCTCCTGTTCGCCTTCCCCCTCACCAGCGCACCCGCTGCCGCGCACGAGGCTCGGGCGGAAACCCTGCCGCTGGCCCAGGCCGTGCACCTGCTGTCTTCGGCAGCCGAATCCCGTGACGGCTACCAGCGCAGTTCTTTCAAGCACTGGGTGGACGCCGACCGCGACGGCTGCTCGACCCGCGCCGAAGTCCTCATCGCCGAATCCCGCACCAAGCCGACTATCGAAGCGGGCTGCAAGATCGTGGCGGGCGAGTGGTTCTCGTACTACGACGGCGTCACCCTTACCGCGCCGGGCGGCTTGGACATCGACCACATGGTGCCTCTCGCCGAAGCCTGGGACTCCGGCGCCCACACCTGGACACCGGCCCGGCGCGAGGCCTACGCCAACGACCTCGACGCGCAGCGCTCCCTGGTGGCGGTCACCGCGCGCAGCAACCGCTCCAAGTCCGACCAGGACCCCGCCGACTGGCAGCCTCCGCTCGCCGACGCCCGCTGCACCTACGCCGCCGACTGGGTCGCCACCAAACTGCGCTGGCAGCTGGCCGTCGACGACCGCGAGCAGACCGCGCTCACCGAACTGGCCGCCGGCTGCGGGCAGGAGAGCGTCGACTACCAGCCGGCGCCGTAACCTCTCCCCTCCTTGGCCCCGCTCCAGAGCTCGCCCACCTACGGACGGCGGTCCCCGGGACGGGCCCGGCCCGGCCCCGGCAGCCGGACCCCGGTCGGGTGAAGGCGCCCGGGCAGGAGAACCGTTGCAGGCGCCAGCACGTCGTGCCAGACATGAAACCGATCAACGACGCCCACGTCGCCCGTCCGGGCCTGGCCGTGGTGGAGATCGCGGCCGCCGACGACGCCACCGCCTTCGCCGTCCAGCGCCTGCTCGCCGCACACTGCGCCATCGCGCCCGCGGAACGTACGACTCGGGATCTCGGTGAGCCCGGCGTACGACTGCGCTGCTTCATCGACCTGCACCAGGACGCCCTCGCCGATTGAAATACGGCCGGCTACAGCGGGACGTCACCGGGGCCCCGGCGACACGGAGTGCACGCGGCGGGCGCGGCCGGGACGGCGCTCAGCCAACGACCCCGGCTCTGCGCCAAGCCGCCCGGACGTCGTCGTAGGCCGACCGTGCCTCCGGGCCGACGTCGGGGTTCAGTACGAGGTGGGTGATCAGCGTGCGGGCGGCGGGCAGATCAAGGCTGAGCACCGCCAGGACTCTTTCCACCGCACCGATCAGGGCGGGTACCTCGATGTGGTGGACGCTGTCGAGGTAGAACGCCAGCAGGCCGGCCAGGCGCCCGGCGTCGTCGTCGCTGTCGGGGGCGGTGTCAGCGGCCTGGAGGAGGGCGGCATGGCAGGCCCATACCGCGTTAAGGGCGTAGCCGCGCAGGGGCAGGGCCCTCACGCGCCCGGGACGGTAGTCGTTGGTGGCGCAGTCAAGGACTGTCTCGGCAGCGATCTGCCAGGTCAGGGTCGGATGGAGGTAGCGGGTGTCGTCGCTGGTGCACGCGGCCGCCGACCCCACGGTCTGCAGGACCTCGCCGACCAACCGGGCGTCGGCATTCCAGGCAGAGCTGGAGGGCAGAACCACGGGGTGGTCGGGGCGCGTACGAGAACTGCTCATGCGGAAGGTTCTACCCGGCCCCGACTGCCGGCGACGCGCCTTCGAACGAACTGGTGCCGGTCAGGGCCCGAGCGCAGAGGAAAGGCGGCCGCCAGCGGCTGAGCGGCTGCTCCCGTACGGGCCTGCGGGTGCGGGGGCAGTGGCGTACGCGAGCAACCGGCCGGCCCTCGGGGGTTACTTGTTGCGGCGGCCGAAGAGCGACTGGCGCAGCGTGGTGGGGATCAGTTGCTCGTTGATGCGGCACTGGGGGCAGTGGCGGCCGTCCTCGTCCGGGGCGAACTCGTGGTGCAGGCCCCGCTCGCTGGCGCGGGGCCCGCCGCACCGCTCACAGCGCGGACCAGGCAGTGCGGGCGCGGGCGCGCCTTTATCGTCCTGGTCGTCTTGCGTCTGCCAGGTCTCGCGCTTTTGGCCCCAGCCGGACTCCGGTGCCTGCTGCCGGGCGCGTTCCCGCTCCTGCTCCTGCTGTTCCTGGCGCCGGCGTTGGCGTTCGGCGTCGCGGTGTGCCCAGGCGTCGTGGTCGTCCGGGTTGGCGAGGGCGTCGGTGGGGGTCTCCCACCGGCGGTGCCCGCAGCGCCACCACACCTCCCCCAGCGGCCCGTGCTGCTGCAGGCGGGGCAGGGTGGTGATCAGCAGCGGGATCGCGTCGCTGTAGTCGCGGTACCCGTCGGCCGGCTCACTGCCGTGGCTGCCCATGCTTTCCCACCGGCCGGACCAGATCTCGCGGGTGAGGTCCAGGACGCGGTTCATGCGGTTCTTCAGTGCCTGCTCACCGGTACGGATACCGGGGTTGAATACCACTGCTATGGGCGGGTGGCCCTCGCGGCTGGTGGGCGGGAACAGGGTGCGCCACACCGGCAGCTCCCGGCCCCGGTGGTCCTTGGTCTGGTGGCGGAAGAAGCGGCGGTAGCGGTCGAACTTCGCCGCCAGGACGTCCGCGGACTCGGTGCAGTTGTCCACCTCGAACAGCAGCACCGGCACCCCGGCCTCGGGCGCGTGCAGCACCGCGTCGCTTTGCACGCTGGCCCGGTTACGGCCCGCGCTCGGCAACGCCATCACCACCTCCGTCGACCAGGAGCTCACCGAACCCACCCCGGCCCGCACCACAGGAACGGCCAGGAGGCTGGCCGGAGCAGCGGGGCGGGCGGGGCCGGCCGGGGCGTTGTCTGCGGATCCCGCCGGCACCGGCACGGTCGCCGCGGCGGGGGCGGTGCGGCGTACCGGGCGGGTCGGCTCCGCAGGCGTACGGGTGATCGCGATGATGGTCTCGTTGACCGCCATCGCGTGCGGAGCTCCCGAACGGGCAGCGCCACGGGCGGTCGAGCCCATCTCGCCCGCGGGGCGCCCGAGGACTTCGGCGGCCGCGTCCAAGCCGAGCGGCGTCAACCCCCACAGCTTGTTCCCGTCGCGCGCACTGCCCTCCGAGACGGTCAGGCCGTGCCGGGACAAGTCGAGCAGGGCGTTGCGGAACGCCTTGTTGTCCTTGTGCCCCGGCGCCATCAGCCGGTGGACCTGATCGGCCGTCGTCACCTTCAGGACCCCGAGTGCGGCCAGGACGTGCCCGCGCACCGCCGCCGTGGACCCGTACGGATACGCCTTCGAACCACCCATCGCCCCGCCCCTCGCCCCTTCCCCGCCCCGCGTCTCGTGCCGCGGCGGCTCCTGGCCGCCGTCGGCGAGCGGACCGGCCGCGCCGGGCCGCAACCCAAGAGCTGCGCCGCCCGGGCCCTCGGCTCACGACGCATCCAGCCTGCCACCCACTACAGACACCACATCACCCAAAAGGCAGGTAGGTAAGGAGAGAGAAGAGGGTTGTCGTGAGTGATGGTCGGGGCTGGTCAAGGGGTCTGAGCTGCGCGAACTGTGTGCAGTCTACCGGGGCTGCCGGTAGGGGAGTTGGTAGGGGGAACGGTAGGAAACCCGGTAGGGGGATCGGAGGGTGGTCTGTCAGGAGCTGGTCTCTTCAGCGAGGCGGGGCTGCTGCGCGCACTCCGGGCGCCGGCTCTGATCCGGACAAGCGCAACTCGCCGTTTTCGGCAGCCCCTCTTCTTCCTGCAGGGGAGCGGTCAATGATTGAACCAGCTGTTACATGACCAGTACTGAACGTAATTTTTTCTACAGGTGCGGCTGCACTTTTAAGGTGCGGCGGGCGCTTTATGGGTGGAGGCGCACGGTGCTTCTGGTGCCGGGGGCGGGGTTACGGCGCCCGGCGACAGGAACCAGGTACAGGGGAGGACCTCGTGCAGCAGACTGCTGCCGCGTGGTGTGTCGAGATCGCGCTCGCCTTCAGGGTGTTCGGCCCGGATGTGGTGCGCGGATGCCGCCGGCTTTTGACCGTCGGCGTGCGGATCGGCATCACAGGGCTGACCGGTAGCCGGGCTGTGTCCCAGGCCCCTGAGTCGATGCGGGACGTGCCATGAGCGGCGAGGGCGGGACGGAGGAGAGCGGCGGGGCGATCGGGGTGCCGAAGGTGGTGCCCATCGATCAGTGGCCGCCGGCCGCGCAGATGGCGTTCTGGGGTTTTCACCAGCAGCACCGCCAGAACTACATGCGCTACGCCTACCTGCAGCTCGGCTCGGACGCAGACACCGAAGAAGCTGTTGACCTGACTTTCGATCAGGTCATGGACCGCTGGCTGTGGATGCTGCAGCTGGAGAACCTGGAGGGATACGCCTGGACCATCCTCAAGCGGCGCATCATCGACCTGCACCGCAAGCGCCGGCGCCGGCCGGCGCTGATGGAGACCGCCGCGTTCGAGGCCGCGCTCAGCGAGCCCGCCGACGATCCCTTCGACACGCTCACCGACGCCATCACGCTCTACGCCGCGGTCGCCGCCCTGAGCGAGCGTCAGCGCGACGCGATCGTCCTCTACTACGGCATGGGCTTCACGACCGCTGAGGCCGCCGTGCTGATGGGCAACGAGGAAGCCACCGTCCGCTCGCAGCTGCGCACCGGACGCCGCCGCCTCGCGACCCTGCTCAAAATCCGCCGCCCGGAGCACCCCGACGGGAAGAACCCTTCATGAGCACCACACCGTCCCAGCCCCCCACCCTCAACGACCTGCTGGCCTCAGCCCGTACCCGCGACCGCTACAGCAACTACGACGTCGCGGCCGCCGAAGCCCGCCTGCGCGCCCGCCAGGCCTCCCGTCACCGCCCGCCGCGCCAGCGCACCACCAACACAGTCCTCGCCCTGGCTCACAAAGAGTGGACCCGGCCCCAGGACGAATACACCCCCGACGCCGATCGCGCCTGGTGGGACCTCAACGCTGTCAGCCTCCTCATCCTGTTCGGCCCCGACGCCGACTGCCACCTCAAGGACTTCATCGCCAGCCAGTACGCCGACAAAGCCGGCGCCCTCGTCTTCGCCTGCCTGCTCCACCTAGCCGGAGACAGCAGCGGCGCCCGCTTCTGGTGGCGCTTCGCCGCCGGTGTGGGCCACCTCGTCGCGGAATACTGCCTCTTCCTCGAACACGCCCACAGCGGCGAGTACCACGACGCCGGCTACTGGCGCACCCAGCTCATGCACCACCACTTCGAACCCGCCCTGCTGTGCGGCGACCGCGCCACCGCACCCCTGATCAACCCCACCCACATCGACCAGGTCCACTCCCACATCACCTACCCCCACCACCCCGAGATCGGCGCCGTCCCCCTCCCCCAACCCACCCTCGTCCAGCAACTACGCCACCTCACCTCCCTGCTGTGAACCCCGCGTCCCGGCCTGGCTGCGGCCGGACAGACCGCAGCCGGGCCGAAGTGCGCCGCTGCCCGTCACGGACCGGTCCACCGCACTCCCACAGGTCGTGCAGGTGACCGGCAACCTGCACGGCCTGCCGCAGCCCGCGGCATTCTGGCGGCGAGCCCTGGCCCGACAACCCCCTTGGGACACGGCCCGCCGCGCGGTACGACCAATACCCTCTCCCGGATGACGGGCGGCCGAAAGCCGGGCGGGCCGCGGCCGTGTGCCGATAGCAAGAACTCATGCTCTCGAAGATCGCGGCCGCTGCCGCCCTCCTGTTCGCCTTCCCCCTCACCAGCGCACCCGCTGCCGCGCACGAGGCTCGGGCGGAAACCCTGCCGCTGGCCCAGGCCGTGCACCTGCTGCCATCGGCAGCCGAATCCCGCGACGGCTACCAGCGCAGCAGCTTCAAGCACTGGGTGGACGCCGACCGCGACGGCTGCTCCACTCGCGCCGAAGTCCTCATCGCCGAATCCCGCACCGAGCCGATCATCGAAGCAGGTTGCAAGGTGACGGCAGGCGAGTGGTACTCCTACTACGACGGTGTCACCCTCACCGCGCCGGGCGGGCTGGACATCGACCACATGGTGCCTCTCGCCGAAGCCTGGGACTCCGGCGCCCACACCTGGACACCGGCCCGGCGCGAGGCCTACGCCAACGACCTCGACGCGCAGCGCTCCCTGGTGGCGGTCACCGCGCGCAGCAACCGCTCCAAGAGCGACCAGGACCCGGCCGAACCGCACCTGCCGGATCCGGCAGCGCTCGCGCCTCGCGTTCATAACCTTGCTGACGCCTGGACTCGGACGCACAGTGCGCCGTAAGTGCCAGTCGCCCTCTAGTCAAGCGGCTCCCTGTCGATACGCTTCGCCCGTGAATCGGGCGTATCGACTGATGAAGGTTCTGACATGAGCAGAGTGCTGGCGGTGTACAGCGAGAAGGGCGGCGTGGGCAAGAGTGCCCTGTCCGCAGGTCTGGTCGCGGCTGCACGGAAACGGAAGCTCGATGTCATCGCGGGCGACCTCGATCCGCGGGGGACGTTCAGCGCGGAGCTGGGCATCTCTGCCGAGGAAGCGCCAGCGTTCTCCATGAACGACCTGCTCGCGCTGGATCCTCAGGGCGAGACTGGCCTGGCTGCCGATGCGTTCGTTCCCGCCTCGGACGCCTGGTCCGGCGTGCAGGTCATCGCAGCAGAGCGGGCGCTCGCCAACCGGGAGACTGACAACGTGGCGGTCGGCCTGGAGTTCCGGCTCCGGCTCGGCTTGAAGGGTGTCGTCGGACCCGGCGCGGTCGGCATCCTGGACCTGCCGCCCCGGGCCGGCGGCAAACTCGTCACGTCGGCGCTGGTCGCCGCCTCCGACGTGATCATCCCTGCCACGCTCGACGAAGACGGGCGCATCGGGGCGAAGGAAGCCCTCAACACGATCAAACTCGTCAAGGACCTGGGGATGAACCCCGACTTGCGGGTGGTGGGGATCGTGCCGTCGATAGTGCCGGGCGGGCGCAGCACCCTCAAGGACGCCATAGGGGAGTTCCTCGCCGACGAGTACGGGCCGCTGTACCGCGACGACCTGGTGATCCCCCGGCACTCGGTGCGCCAGCAGACTCGTTTCGCGTGCGTGCCCATCACCGATGCACCCGGCCGTGAGGCGCAGGCTCTCACGGACGCCTACGACCGGATTCTCATCGCAGCAGGAGTAGCGGAGTGAGCAACAACAAACTGATCAAGGCGGGCACGAGCCGGCTGCGGAAGGCGGCCGACGCGGCCGTCGATCCGGCGGTGCCTGCCGAGCTGCAGAGCCACGCAGCGGAGAGCGCCAGCTCGCAGCAGAGCTCCGACGCGCTTCCTGTTCTCGCGGCGGCCAGCAGCGCCTTCTCCGGGGCGCGGGTTCTTTCTGCCGATGACATCCAGGGCACCCCCGAAGAACAGCTGGCGTACGTCACCGACCGGCTCTTGGAAATCGACGACGCAGGCAAGCGCGCCGAAGACTTCATCGTCCTGAACAAGGCGGTCCTCCTGGAAGTGGCCCGGGAGCGCGAGCTCCACGTGGTGGCCGGCGAGAACAACTTCTCGCTGTGGGCAGCGGGCGTGCTGGGTATCCAGCCGAAGTACGTGTTCGAGCTGCTGAATGACGCAGCGCGCATCCGGGCCGTCAGCGAGCTGGGACCTGATCTGACGCAGCACCTCACGCGCGCCTCGGCACGCAAGGTGATGGCGGACGTCATCGCCACGCAGGGCCTGGACGCAGCGCAGGTCGTGATGACCGAGGGCGTGGCCCAGGCCACGCAGCAGGGCCTGAAGCGGCCGACCGCCTCCCTGCTCGCCTCGATCGCAAAGGAACTGACCGGACCGCCCATCCCGCATCAGCAGGAGAAGCGGTCGGGAGCCTCGCCGTCGTCGGCGGCGCCTTCCGCACCTGCCACCGCGATTGCGTCCCTGGAACGCGCGATCACTTCGCTCAAGGAGCGGGTGTACCCGGCACTGGCGCCGGCCGCGGTGCGGGCTGCCGTGGACGCCGACCCTGCAGCAGCGCATGCAAGCGTGACAGAGCTGGAGGCCGAGCTGCAGCGCGTCGCGAAGCGGCTGACGGCGGCTCAGCGCGCCGTCGCGTTTGCCGAGGGGACCGCGGGCGCTTAAGAGGACCAGGTCAGAAATTCTGACCTCGAGGCCGACCCTGGAGCGCCAGGTCAGAAATTCTGACCTGGCGTGTTGGCGCGACATCGGACTGCACAGCAGAGGGCCGCAGGTCTCCGGCAAGCCGGGATGCTGCGGCCCCTGCCACGTGCGCCGAGCAGCCCCTGCCCGACGGGATGTGCGCAGCCACGAAGCCATCGGCGGAGCTCGCAGGGGGAGCGGCCTCGTTTCAGGGCGCGTGGGAGGATCCGCAGCCCGGCACGCGCAACGGGCTCTGGCGCTCTCCGCAACCACCGGCTTCCGCGCCCTGTCTTCATTGTCATGGCAGCCAATCGGAGGTCACAGCCGACCTCGAACGATCGGGAGTTGCGGCTATGGAGGGTCGGCCGGGCACTGACCTGGACCTTCGCCGCTGCAGTCATGATCTCCGGAGGCATCTTCTACGGGCTGGTGATCCTGCTCGGCTTCAAAGAGATCGACACCAGTGCTGACCTCGACGCCAGCACGCTCTTCGACCTGGTGAAACTTTCCTTCGGCGTGGTCGCCGGGGCCGGCGCGCTCGTCGCCCTGGTCGTCGCCTACCGTCGTCAGCGCGTCGACGAGGCCGGCGCCCACCGTGAAGCCACCCGCTTGCACGCCGAACGCTTCTCCCAAGCCGTCGACAAGCTCGGATCAGACTCGCCCGCAGTCCGACTTGGCGGCGTCCACGCCTTAGCAGGCCTGGCCGACGATGCCCCTACACAACACCTCCGCCAGACCTGCATCGACGTGCTGTGCGCCTATCTCCAACTCCCCTTCACTCCTGATCCCGGCGACAGCAGCCCGACGCACCAGGAGAAGCACCACCACTATCTAGCCCTGCGCAAAGTGCGGCACACGATCCTGCACATCATCAGCGACCACTACCGGCGCCCCGCCGGAACCCACCGATCCTGGCAGGGCTGCGACCTCGACCTCAGCGGCGTCACCATCGACTGCGACATGGACCTCAGCGGCGCGGTCTTCTCCGGCGGCACGCTGAACTTCAGCGGAGCGATGTTCCCTAGCGGCGCGCTGCACCTCAACCATGCAGTGTTCTCCGACGGCACGATCCACTTCAGCGGAGCGGTATTTTCTGGCAGCGCGGTGTACTTCAGCGGGGCGACGTTCTCCGGCAGCGCGGTGTACTTCAGCGACGCGATGTTCTCCGGCGGCACGGTGTACTTCAGCGGGGCAGCCTTTTCCGGCGGCACGGTGCACTTCAGCGACGCCATCTTCTCCAGCGGTGTGGTGCACTTCAGCGATGTCGTGTTCTCCGGTAGCGCGGTGCACTTCCGCGACGCGATGTTCCCTGGCGGCGCGGTGTACTTTCGCGGGGCAGTGTTCTCCAGCGGGACGGTCCACTTTCGCGACGCGGTGTTCTCCGGCGGCACAGTGAACTTCCGGGGAGCAGTGTTCTCTGGCAGCACGGTGCACTTCAGAGGTGTGACAGGCCCGGCTCCCGAAGGACTTCTCTCTGCTGTTGGCGTTCCCGTGCCGGCAACGGTTTCTCTTGCTGTGGCCTGGCTGCCTGAAGGGGCTTCCTAGCGACAGCCCGGCCGCAGAAGGCAGTTGCGCGGCTACCCCCCGCCTCCCCGACAGTGCGGGGTGTCCGGAGGGGACACCTTTTCCTGGAGACTGAGGAGACATCCATGCCGTCCAACGACCGCACCTTGATCATCACGGTGGCTGCCATCGGCGCCGCTGTGGCCGGCGTCGCCGTGGTGGTCGCACCCGCGCTCCTGCCGGTGCTCGGGGTGGCCCTGGCGGCGTTCACGGCGCTGATGCTGGTCCTGAAGATGTGAGCGGCCCGAAACGCAAAAAAGCGCCCCTCTCCCGTGGGAAGGGCGCTTCGCTGTGCTCGTGTCAGGCGGGGTGGGTGTAGCGGATGGGTTTGCCGAGGCTGCGGGCGTAGGCGATTTCACGGCTCGTGCTCTCACCGATGTAGCCGTGCGGGTTGACGACCAGGACGTCGTCGGCGAGGTCGATCTTCCACAGGTGGAGGCCGTCCAGGAGCTGCTTGAGGCGCTCGGCTTGCGCGGGTTGCGCCCATAGGGGGTGGGGCTGCTTGAGGTTGCAGCCGGGGGCGAGGACGATGCGGCCGGCCGCGGTCTCGTACAGGGCGGCTTCGGCGATCTGCTCCCAGTAGCGGGTCGATCCGCACAGGACGACGATCGGCGGGCGGGAGCCGACCGGGTCAGTGGTGTCGTCGGAGGTGTGCTGACGCACGGGGTCCCTTCGTGGACGGCGGACATCAGTAGAGGGGTGGGGATCATCCGGGGTATCCAGCGCCCCTGCTGTACTTCAAAGGACGCGCGGCAGATGGACGTGCAGGTAGTCGACGTCGGCCTGGACACCGCGGGCGCGGACTTGTTGCGCAAGGAGTTCGGTGAGCGCGGATGCCCTTTACTGGACTACCGGGTCCGGTGGCGACCAAGGCGAGGGTCTCCGTCACGGTGTCGGGTGGGGCTCGCACACCGGGGTGGTGCGACTGACGCGAGCGTGCGGGGCCGCGCCAGACTTCGACTTGACCGGACTGGATGAGACGGCCGATTCGTGTCCCTGCGCACGCCCGCCCTCCCTGTTCGGCCAAGCGCTCGCCTACTGCCCAGCAGCAGGGCCCCCGGCCGTCGGCGGGGCCGGGGGAGCGACCATGGCTTGCACGAGAGCCGACAGCACCTCAGCGCGCTGCTCCTGCGACAGATCGCCGCCCGAGATCAGCCGCTCCGCAGCCAGATACCGCGACAGCTCCAACGGCTGATCGAAGTACGAGCGGAGGTGAGTCGCAGCCGCCTCCTGAGATCTGATGAACGTTTTGCTCACGAACCCGGCCAGGGCCGCCGACACTGCCCCCAACCCACCGGCGACGATCACACCCGCCGTCGTGCTTGCATTCAGCGCGAGAAGAACGAAGAACACCAGCAGCACAAACCCGATCACCATCGATACCTGCGCGTTCCGGAAAGACACCTTCGCCTGCCCGGTCGCGATGTCGTGATACAAGCCCAGTCGTGCGTGTGTGGTCTCCCACAACTCTGCCAATGTCAGCGCACGCTGAGCGCGAGCGACAGCCTCATCGTTATGCTGCTGACCCTGCTCCGAGCGGGGGCCCGAGACCACTTCAAACCGACCGGTCGACGCGTTGAAGTGGAACTTAGCGTCACCACGGAGAGCAGTCTCCAAACGGCTCTCCGCGCGAGTCAGCCGCTGACGGCTCTCGCCCACGGTCTGGCGCTCTGCGCGCCTCTGGAGCGATGACCGAATCCCGACAGCGAAGCTTGCCGCCACGACCGAGCCGATACCAAGCGCCGCACCAACCGGTATGGACCCAGTGTGATCAGCGGTGAGCACTACGGCGGGCGACGAGAAGATCACCAGGCCAGTACATACGAGAATGACCGCGTCCAACCATGCGAGAACCTTGGTTGCGGGCCCTTTGTCCGGAGCGGGCTGCTGTTCTGCATCGGTCGTCGGCATAGATCAAAAGAATGCCCACCTCCAGCTCGGGCGTCAGCACATTGCGCAAGCTGGTCGGAACGCAAGGCCCAACCGCGACTTACGGGCCCACACCTCCGGGCCGCCGCCGCGCACGACACCTGGGTCCGTTGCCACCCGCCCTCAGCTCGGGAGATGGATGGCGCGGACGTCACGGGATTGCTCGTTCAACTCCGTTGCGCTCCTTCGTCGTCGGGGTGCGCAACGTCTACCGACTAGACCAGCGGGCGATGCGTACCCGCCCGGCGTGTCCTTCCGTAGTCCGGTCAACGACTCTGCGCTTCCCGCCTGCGCACCCAATGGCGATGCGGCGGGGGCCGGCGGGCAGCGTCGCGTAGTGGGTGAGGTTGGCGAACAGTTCGCGGGCGCCGGGCGTGGCGAGGACAACGTCCTGGACACGGGGGTTGAGGCCGTCGAGGTCGAGGATGTCGCGGGCGGCGGCCGGGTCGCGCAGGCAGTCGCGGACGTCTTCGATCCGGTCCGCGGCGGGCGGGACGGGGGAGTTGTCCGGGCCGGTGGGCAGGTGCAGGTAGCCGAATGAGATCAGCCGGAGTGTGCAAGGAAGCCTCCTGCTCGGTGATGAAGGGGTCGGGCCCGGGTGGGGCCGCCCGTGGGTGTGGGCGGCCCCACCCGGGCGGTGAGGTGTGCAGCGGGGGTTAGGACGTGGGACGGGGGTTGTCGTCGTCGCGCATCCACCACCACGACGTCAGCTCGTAGGAGGTGAGCGTGCACAGCGGCAGGTGCATGCGCGTCGCGTCGTCGTCTTCGAGTTCGACACTGAGCTGGTCGCGGTCTCGGTGGGCGATGAACAGCAGCTGCGGGCCACAGGCGGGATCGGCGTCGGCCCTGCGCTGCCAGGCCTGGCCGGGTTCGGCCAGCCACCACGGGTCGCCGGCCAGGACGCCCTCGCAGACGATCTGGTACGCGGTCGCCTCGGGCAGCAGGTCTTCGCGCATCAGCTCGCGTACGAGGGGGTTGATGACGCGGGCGGTGCGCTCGGGGCCGATGAGCTGGTCGACGGCGGGCATGGGGCGGTCCTTCCTCGAGGGCGGTGGTGCGGGGCGGCTGGTGATGCGGGTTCGGGCACGGGGTGGGCCGCACGTTCGGCGCGGCCGACGGGTGCGGGGGCCGGGTGGGGCAGCTTCAGCAGCTGCGCGAGCGCCTGGCGGGCGGACAGGTCGTGGGCGGGGTCGTGGATGAAGGCGGCGGTGGCGGCCAACTGGCCGCGCAGGTGCTGCAGTTCGTCTTCGGCGATGCGCAGGAGTGCCGGTAAGTGGCTTGTCGCCCCGGCACCGTTCGTGGTCATCTCGTGGAACCTCCGTCACCCCCGGGGCGGGGGCAGTGGGGCGTGCAGCTTTGCCCCCCGTGCACGCCCCACGTCAGATCAATGGGGAGGGCAGCCGGGGCAGCCGGACGCGAAGTCGACAGCTGCCCCGGGCCGCATCGGGGTGCAGACCTGGGCTCAGGTCTGGTTGAGGAGTTCGCGGTTGCGCTGCTGCCGGTCGGGGGTGCGGGGCTCGCGCCATGGCTCGTACGGGCGGGCCCACATGGCGCTCGCGGCCGGGGCCGGGTCGGGGGCCGACGGCCGGGACTGGTTGCGCAGGGCGCGGGCGCGGTCGGCCGCGGCGACGACACCGACCCAGTCGAGTCCGTGGCGCTCCTGCAGGCGACGGCGCAGCACCTTGCGCTCGCGGGGGATGGTTGCAGCCCAGATGCCGGTGGGGGTCAGCTCCGGATTGGCGAGCGCCCATTTGAGGCAGCCGGCCGCGATCGGGCAGCGGCGGCACGCCGCGCGGGCGCCCTCGATGCGTTCCTGCGCGGCCTTGCTGCTGTGGTGGCCGTACTCGTGGACGAACAGCGCCGGATCGACGCGGCAGGCCAGCGTCGTGTTGGCGTGGGGGAAGGGGATGCGGGGATCGGCCTCGAAGATGGATGCGTTCGTGCGCATGGATGAGCTCTCCTTGCACAGTGGTCGAAGAAGAGGGAAGAGCGGAGGGACGACGCGGCCTCAGGCGTGGTCGCCGTAGGCCTTGCCGCGCTTGGGCTGCACGTCGGAGGCGAACCGGCCCTGGCGGGCTTTCACCGGATCGGCTGTGATCCAGTTCTCCGCGCAGACCTTGTGGACGGGCTCGCCGTGGTGAGAGCGCATCGGGGTGTCCCGCCCGCACAGCACACAGGGCAGGTCCTGCCAGCGCTCGAAGTGTCGGGCGTCGCGCCAGTCCAGGAGTTCGCCGGGTGCGGGGATCAGGCCCGGCTCCCACAGCGGTTTCTTGCGGGCCCGGGCCTTCATCCGAGCGGCAGGTGGGTGCCGGGGCGGCCGGGGCGGCGTCCGTGGACTGCGGGCGCATACGCGTCCTGGCGGGTCGCCATGTAGCCGAGCGGCTCCTGGCCGCTCTTGACGCGGTACATCGCCATGTCCGCGCCCCGCAAAAGCCTTGAGGCGCCAGCCGCGTCCGGCAGGTCGGCGGCGCGGGCGATACCGATGGACACCACCGGGCGCACGATCTGCCCGGCAGGGTCGCGCAGCAGCTGCCCGTCGTACGGGACGGGCTGCGCCAGAACCTCGCGCAGGGCGAGGACCTCGCGGACCGCTACGGCCGGGGGCAGCAGCAGTGCAACGCCGAACTCGTCACCGCCCAGGCGCGCGGCGAGCCCGCTGCGGGCAGCCGCCCACACGCTCAGTCGGCGGCCGATCGCGGCGATCAGCACGTCGCCGGCCGCGTGCCCGAGGCTGTCGTTGACGGCCTTGAGTCCGTCGGCGTCGGCGACCAGCACGTGCAGCGCCTCACGGCGGGTGCGGTCGATGCGCTCCATCAGGAGGTCGCGGCCGGGCAGGCCGGTGAGGGGGTCGCGGCGGGCGGTGTGCAGCTGGCGGCGCACCCTCACGTCGTCGACGACGGCGGCCAGGGCGAGCGGCACGGCAGCCGCGGCGAGAGCGAATGTGCGGGTCGGCAGCCGTAAGACTGCGGATCCGGGCATGATGGTCTCCAGATCTCGCCCCCTCGCGGGGGCGGGTACGAGAGAGGCGCACCCCGGCTTTCCACGGCGTAGGGGGTGCGCCTCTTGCTGTGTAGGTGTGATCAGAGGGACAAGGTCATCGTGCGCTTGGTGAAGACGCGTGCTGCACTGAGGTGAGCTGTTGACGCGGTTCCATAGGAGTGGCCATGGCCAGCACCGGCAGGCAGCCAAAGCGGGGGCGGGTATGGCGCGCGCGGCGGCGGTGGGCCGCCATGGGACTGTTCGGCCGGATCGTCACGGCTGTCATCGCCGCCGTTGTGGGTCTCCTTGTGCTGTTCCTCGCTCTGGGTGGCATCCTCAGCGCATGCGGCGCGGGGGAGGACGAGCCTCAGATGCCTGTCCCGTCCAGCACTCCCGCTGTGTCCTCAGAACCGGCCACCTCTGACGGCCCCACCCGAACGCCCACGCCCACCGGCGACGTAACTGCCGTGGAGACACCTTCCGAGTCGGTGCCGAGCAGCCCAGCCGTCACGCCTCCCTCACGTCCTGCGGAATCCGACACAACGGTCACGGAACCAGGTCGCGAGGAGACCACGGCGGAGCCGAGTCGTGAAGAGCCACCGCCGACTGCGGATGTGTACTACGAGAATTGCGACGCGGCTCGAGACGCCGGCGCAGCCCCGGTGTACCAGGGGGATCCCGGCTATGGACCGCACCTGGACCGCGATGGCGACGGGGTGGCCTGCGAACCGTACTTCGGGCAGTGAAGAGCGGTTGTTTTCACCCGCCGTAGCTGAAAGGCGCGCCTCGGCTGTTCAGGACTGGTGCACCTTCTTGCTTTTGGATCTTTTGGTTTCCGGCCTGACCTGCGGTCGGGCATGCTGGAAGGTGCTTGCGTCTTGTGACGGGGACGGGAGCGATTCCCCGGGGTGGCCGGCCTGCCTCTTAGTCGATGCTGCGGGCGCCCCGGGGCCATCCGCTCAGCGCGGGTACCGGCTGGATGCTGTGGCAGTCCGGCGTGAGCGGGTCGTGCGGGGAGCGGCCGTGGGTTGGCCGGAGCTCCGCGAGGATGTCGATGAGGTGCTCTTCCGTGTCGAGGACGATGTCGGTGTAGCCGCGCCCGCAGGTGCACGGCGCGATCAGCGTCAGTACGTCGCTCGCCCCGTCGGACTCCGAGATGCGCAGCGTGTGGTGCAGCCACAGGCCCCCGCCCAAGGACGCCACCGCAGCGGACTCCAAGCGGCGGGTTCCGCGCTCGCGCACGGACGGGTAGCCGTGCCAGATGTCGGGGTCGACGGCCTGTTCGAGTGTGTACGTGTACGTGTTGAAGATCAGGTGTGCGGCCGTCGTCTCGGCTGCGTCGCGCTCTTCGTCCTCGGACGCCTCGCCGACCGCTGCGGCGGCGATCTCCATCAGGTGTGCCAGCGGGGAGTCCGGCTCGTACGGGCAGGCCGGAGTGTTCAGGGTGTGGGTCATCGGCTCTCCTGTCCGGGGCAGGTCGTGCTCGGGCCGGGCTGTCCGGTCCTGCGCCGGGCCCCGCACCGGCCGCCGGGATGTCGGCGAGGGTGCGGGGCCCGGCGCAGGAGCGTCAGACCAGGGCGCCGATCACGGCGAGCAGGAGCAGGGTGAGGGCGGTGAGGATCAGGTCGACCGCCCACTGCAGGTGGCCGAACTTGCGCACGGCGATCGTGGACAGGATGCGGATGCGGGCGGCGCGGATGTCGCCGTGCAGCACCTCGCGGATGTCGGTTTCGCTCATGCGTGCCCAGGCCGGGAACGACTCCGGGCCGCCACCGTGTAACCGGGGGCGCACGACCATGAGCAGCAGCACGGAGGCCGCCATCAGTGCCAGGACGGCCGCCATGACGCAGGCCTGTGTGAAGAGGGGCAGCGGTTGGCCTGCGAGCGAGGCGAGGCCGGCCAGGACCGCGCCGGTGAACGCGAGCAGCAGGCTGGATTTTCCGTCGGTGCGGGCGATCTCCATGCTGACGTGGGCGCAGGCCGCGTCCAGGTTGCGGTCGGTGTGGGCGCTGGAGTGGTCGGGAAGGGTCAGGGCGGGCAGGGCCATGGCGGCTCTCCTTGAGTCAGGCGGCGAGGTAGTGGGCGGGGCTGGCCGGGAGGGTGTAGGTGGCCGGGTCGGCGGGGATGCCCTCCGCGCATTCCAGGCAGCTGCCGAGGGTGCGCAGCGGAAGACAGAACATGTACCGGCGACGGCAGAGGGGACAGGTGGACCTGGCGGCCATCGCCCGGTCCAGCGCCCACTCCTGAGCGAGCGTCGGCACCCGCTTGGGCCGGGCCAGGTGGACGTCGTAGAGCCAGGCGCGGCCGCGGTGCCCGGGCAGGCAGGACCACTGCGGGGTGTAGCGGCAGCGCGTGCAGCGCAGGATGCCCACCACACCGCCCCGGCCGGGGCTGACGTTGCGCTCCCGAAGCTGGCGGCGGGTGAGGAGGTGGTCGGGACAGTCGCGGCCGCGGTCGTACTCCGGCAGCCCGGCGGCCCCGCGGGGTGTGCGTATCTGCGGGCAGCCGCGAGGACGCGTGTGCTGGCGCATCACCGGATCCAGGAGCCGGGCAGCCGGGCGGGGCGGTGCGGGTAGCGGGGGCCCGGGCGAAAGGGGCGGGGCCGGCCGATCCGGCGGCGCGGGCGGGGAATGAGCATGGGCAGTTCCTCCGGGCGTCGGGGACAGCGCTGCGCCCCGCCGATGTGGTGCTGGTGTCGGCGGGGCGCAGCAGGTGGTGCGTTCGGCCAGGCGGCCTGTCCGGCCCTCGCCCCCGTGTGTGGGGCGGGCGAGGGCCGGGCAGGGCGTCAGGTCTCAGCGGGTGGGGAGCAGCCGGGTGATGCGCTGGCGCACCTGGTCCCAGAGGGTGGGGTGGGTGTGCCGCCAGGCGGTGCGGTCCACGCCGTCCTCGGCGGGGAAGGTCTGGGAGGCACCGCAGGTGCACGTCCAGGCGTAGGGCTCGGGGCGGGTGTCGTCGCGGGTGGCGGTGACCGTGACGGAGCGTCCGTCGTGGCGGCCGTGGTAGGTGCCGGTCCACAACTCGTTGGGCTGCAGCTTCTTCTTCATCAGGGTTTCCGTTCGCATCGAAGTCGCGCCGCGTCCTGGTCGGTCGCGGCGCTCGCGGATGTGGCTGTGCGGGGCACTACGGATGCGCCGCCGACGTCGTTGCATGGGGTCGGGGCGGGGAGTGGGGTGTGGGCGCTTTACAGGCCGCGGGTGTCGGCCAGGCGGGCGGCGTCGGCGAGGATGCGCATCGGGGCGCGGTCGCTGCCGTGGGCGTCGTTGAAGGCGGGCACGGAGTCGACGTCGTCGCCGAACTGGCGGCGGATCGCGTCCAGCACCACCGCCGCGGCGTCGGCTTCCAGGCCGCGGTTGCCGCCGGCTTCTTTGCGGATGGCTCCGAGCAGGCAGACCGCGCCGTTCTCGTCGGTGAGGGAGCCCGCGCACCATCCGCTGGTCTGCATGCGGTGGTGGGCGCGCTCGAGGAGCCCGGCGACGCCGACGGGCGAGAGGTCGTCGGCCGGGGCCGGGGTGGGTTGGAGGGTGGGGGTGAGCGGGACGGTGACGACGTCGGCCAGGTCGACGACCGTGTCGGGGCGGGCGGTGTTGACCTCGTAGGCGACCTTGGCTTCGTCCAGCCGTACGGTCATCGCCGCGTCCGTGGCCGCCAGCCGCGCCTCCAGGCTCAGGGCGGTGTCGCGGGCGGGGCCGGCGGTCGTCGTGGGCCCGGGAATGGTGGGGGACAGGGACGCTGGCGCGGTCACGGGAGCTCCCAAATGCAGGGCGCCGCGCCCCGGGGAGGTCGGGGCGCGGCGCGCGAGCGGGTCGGGGTCAGGTGTTGGTGAGGTTCTTGATCGCTTCGAGTGCCTGGCGGGGTGAGGTGACCTGTGGTTCGGCACGGCGGCCGCCGGACTTGATACGCCGTTTGCCGCCGCTCGCACCGCGTCGGCGGGGCCGGTCCTCGCTGTCGCTCTCGCCCTCGTCGTCGTCCTTCTTGGCAGGCCAGAACTCGCCGGGCCGCACCGGTTCGTTCCAGTCGAACCACAGGCCGCGCTTTTCCAGCTCCCGGATTTCGTGGTCGGTGAGCCGGTTGACCTCGTCGGGGAACAGGCCGGCGAGGTCGGTGTCGAAGTCCGCGTACAGCGACCGCATGAGCACGGCGCGGCCGTTGTCCAGGACCATGACCGCGACGCCGCCGGTGGAGACGCCGTTCTCCGGGGCGGCTTCGCCCTTCATGGCCCGCTCGATCGCGGATCCCTCCTGGCGGGAGTAGCGGGCCGGGATGGTCGGCACGTCGAAGGCGTTTTCCATGGTGCCTTCGACGGCCTTGCGGGTGGCGCCGGGGGATCCCATGTTGAAGGTGATGGGCCGGCTGTTCTGGCGCAGGTTGTCCTTCATCTCGGTGGAGAACCCGTTGTGCGCGAACGGGGACTGTCCGGCGGGGTTGAAGCCGATGCCGTACTTCAGGCCGGTGACGGTCAGGTCGTCGCCGTCTTTTTGGATGAACTCGCCGAACAGGGCGTCCTGGGCTGCGGTCATGAATTCATCCGCGTAGATGTTCAGCTGCCGGTAGGGGCAGCGTGCATCGCCGGGCTTGTAGTCGTGCGGCTGGCCGTCGTGCGGCCAGGGCATCTCCGCGCGGATCTCGCACAGGGCGTTCGCCGCGCGCAGCTGGCGGGCCATCCACAGGGCATTCGAGCCCTGGCGGTCGATGTACTTGCCCAGCACGGTGGTCTTTTCGTCCTTGCGGACGGTGGACAGCCACACCACCTGGCCGTTGAGGGACTGAGCGGCCATGTTGATCGCGAAGTACTGCGTCTTGCCCGAGCGGCTGACCCCGAGGATCAGGCCGTGGGCGGCGGCGTTCTTGTCGTGCTGGTACACCATGGTCTTGACCGGCTGGCCGGTGATGGTGAACCCGCACACGTACATGCCCTTGGCGTCCGGGGTCAGCAGCTCGCGGGTGGCAGTGAAGATCTGCGACAGCGGCGGCTTGTCGAAGGCGCTGATCAGGAACTCGGTGCCGTCGATGAGGACGAACACGCACGAGTCGTCCTCAGGCAGTTCCAGCCCGCGGCAGACCTTGCTCAGGTCGATGCGCGGCGTCTCCGTGGGGTCGGCCATCTTCGCCCGGTAGAACGTCACCCCGCGCACCGTGTCACGGCTCTTGTGGACCAGGACCGAGCCGGGCGCGCCGCCCTTGGGTCCGGCGACCTTGTCCGTCCAGCGTTCCTGATCGGTCGGCTTCTTGCGGCGCCGCTGATTGGCGTCCGGGGTGATGTGGGCTTCCATCCAGCCGGGCCCGCCCTTGCGGCCGGGCTGGATCGCCACCTCCGCGAGAGTGACGTCATGCGCAGAGACACCGAATGCAGCGCCCACGATCGCCTCGGTCAGGCCGGTGATAGGCCGCCCGGTCTCCGAGGCGCGCAGCACGATGGTGAGGTCGTGCTGCATGTGGGGGTGGCGGGTGGCACTGACGATGTGGGTGCGGGCGGGCATCCCCGCGGCCTCCCACAGCAGCCGGGCGTCGCGGGTGAGCAGGTCCGCGCCGTCCGGTGCCGGGGGCGGTCCCGTCGGGGCGGGCTGCAGCTGCGCGGCGGGGATACCGAGGGCGGGGCGGTGGCGGGTGCGGGCGTGCCGGGAGAACGGCAGCACGACCAGGCCGGCGGCCGCCCATGAGGCGGCGAGCAGGCCGTCCAGCCACCACGGCCCCCACCCGGTCGTCGACTTGGCGGCGACGTCGACCGCGGCGGCGAGCACGAGCGGGGACCAGCGCAGGATCTTGCGGCCGGAGCCCTGCCCGCCGTCGCGGCAGGCGAGGAACCAGCCGCCGACCCCGGCGGCGCCGGCCAGCTGCACGACCTGGTTGACGGGACTGTCGGGGGTGATGTTGGGGGCCACGGCCAGCACGGGCGCGGCGAGCGTGTAGGCGAGGCGTTCGAGCGCGACACTGCGCGGCGTGGACACGGCGAGGGTCTCCTTCGGGAGCAGGGGAAGCAGGACGGGCGGCCCCGCGAAGGTCGCGGGGCCGCCGTAAGAGGGTGTGGTGGGGGAGGGGTGAGCTGGGGTCAGCGGTTGAAGAACGCGGGCTTGGGCGTCTTCTCCCGCCGGTTGGAACGGATGTCGTCCAGCGCCCCGTACAGCTGCTCGTGGGAGCGCAGGGTCACATGGGCAAGTTCAGCGGTCTCCTGCGCGCTGTCGTGCAGCTTGCGCACCTCCACCGCGGCGCCTCCCAGGGAGACCGCAACCAGGTTCGTCAGCTCCACGAACCGCACGTCCAGGTCGGCGTCGGCGATGTCGCGGGCGGTGTCCTCGGTCTGGCCGGCGTTGGACTTCATGCTGCGCCGCAGGGATGCGAGTTCGAAGGTGGCGTCGTCCAGCGCCCGGCTCAGATCCAGCAGCTTGCGCTGGACGGCCTTGTAGCGGTTGTCGCCATCGGCCGGGGCGGGTGATCCGCTGTTGGCGCGGGGCTCGAGTTCACTGCTCATCGGCAGATGTCCCTTCGAGGTCAGTCGTGGTGGGCGGCGGCGGATGTGTAGGTGAGGCCGGCGTCTTCCTTGGCGGCCATGTCCTGGCCGTACACGCGGGCGACCTGAACCGCGGCCAGGCGGGCGGACTCATTCGCCAGCGCGCACTGCTGCGCGCACCGCTGCGCCTGCTGCTTCATGCGGTCCGCGGAGTCGGCGAGGTCCGTGATCAGGTTGGTGACGTCGGTGGAGATGTTGTGGTCACCGACCAGGTCGGCGGCCATGTCCCGCAGCGCGTCGGCGACCCTGCCCAGTACCTGCATCAGGGCTTCCGCGCGCTCCTGGTTGGAGGCTGCCTTCAGGGCGATGCGCGCCATGCGCATCAGGTACTCGTCGAAGGTGATGTCCGTCTGGTGCTGGGCGGCCAGGCCGCCCGCCGCGGACGGGGTACGGACGGGCTCGGACACGCCGTCTCCTTCTATGGGGTGGGGTCGGGTGGTTCCAGGACGCGAGGTGTGCTGCTGTGGCGCGGGCGGAAGCGCCCACCCCTCTGCCGCCTCCCTGAAATCCCCGTCGTGGATGTCGTCGTGCTGCTCAGGCCGCTTGGGCGGCCGGGCAGGACGGCCCGGGAAATCGGGGGTGGGGGTACCGGTGGCGGTGTCCTGCCATGCCCGCGCCGCGGTTTCCTCCGCCTGCCGGGCTTCCTCCGCGCGCCGGGTTTCCTCCCGCACCGCTTGCTCCCGCTCGCGTGTCTGGGCGAAGCGGTGGACGTGGTCATACGTCCAGTCGTCCCAGACATCGGAGCTGCCGTCGGACCCGCCCGTGTCAGCGCCGCTGTCCTTCGTGGAGGCGTCGGGTTTGGCGGCATCAGCGTCAGATGTCGCCGCGCCGTCCTTGCCCGGCACGGCGCCGGCATCGCCCTTCGCGGCCTGGTCCTTCGCGGCTTCGGCTTCCGCGGCCCGGCGGCGGGCCTGTGCCTCGGCAAACCGGTCGCGCGTTTCCTGGTCGTCCTCGGAGAACCAGTGCGGGTCGTCGGCTCCGTCCTTGGCGTCCTTGCCGGATCCGCCCTTGTTGTCTTTCTCGGATCCGTCCTTGGCGGCCTGGGCGGCGCGGCGGGCCCGTTCCTCCGCGATGCGTTTGCGCAGCTGGTCGGCGTCGCCCTCGGACCAGTCACCAGCGGTGTCCTTGGGCGCCTCCTTGGCGCCGGCGTCCTTGTCCTTGCCTTCGCTGCCGTCGTTCTTCTTGCTGTCCTCGTTCTTCCTGCCCTTGTCGTCCTTGTCCTTGGCCTTGGTCTTCTTGTCCTCGGCAGCGGCGCGGCGCCTGTCCCAGCGCTCCTGCACGGTGTCGGCGACGGCCCTGCCCAGGGTGATGCGCTCCGGCCCCGTGCGCTTGGCGACGGTCTGCTTGTCCCTGCGCGCGGCCTTCCGCTCCGCTTTCCGCTCCCGCGCAGCCTGCTTGTCGGCGCGGGCCTGGTCGCGGTCCTTGCTGCGGTCCGCGAGGTGGGCGGCCTGGTTGGCGCCGCGGTGCTGCTGACGGGCCGCCTGGCGGGCCGCGGCCCGCTCCTGGCGACCACGGGACCGCTCGGAGCGGGCATCAGCCGGCGGGGACTGCTTGCGGTCCTTGCGGCCGTTGTCCTTCGCACCGCCCTTGCCTGACTCCTTCCCGGAGCCGGAGCCGGAGCCGTTGCCCTTGCCGGAGCTGCCTCCGCTGTCCTTTCCGGAACCGTTTCGCTGGCCCTTACCGGCGCCGTCAGAGCGGTTCTGACGGCCCTTGGGACCGGCGGCGGACTCGTTCTTGGCGCCGGGATTCCTACGGCCACCAGAAGAGCGATCAGCGCCCTTTCCGGCGCTGTTCGGGGAGTTCTTCGCCCCGCCCCCACCGGTGCGGCTACTGCCGGACCCGCGCCCTGCGTCACCACCCGAACCCGAACCCGGACCGCGGCCGCCACCGGAGCCGGAGCCGCCGGAGCGGCCACCGCCGGAGCCCTTGCCGCGGCCCTTGTCCGCGCCGAAGCCGGCCGCCGACGCGTCGGATTTACCGCGCGCCGCCGTACGGTCCGCCTTCGCCTTCGTCTGGGCCTGGCGCAGTTTGTTCTGCGCTTCCAGCAGTCCGGTTTCCCGCTCGGTCTGCGCTTCCAGCAGGGCGACTTTCCGCGCGATTTCCGCCTCACGAAATGCCGAATCGCCTTCCATGCGGGACCGGGCGAGTTCGATCCGGTATTCGAGCCAGTCACCGAGGCGGTCAGCGAGAGAGCGGGACTGCTGATATGCACTCTCTCCTTCCTCGGAACTGTCGGACTGCGGATTGGGGGCCGTTACGCCTTCCGACCGAAGAGACGAGCGGGGGTCGGGCGCGGCCGGAATCGCGGGGAGTTCCATGGTGGTTTCTTCCGGCGATTCCGGCGGCGCGTCGGGGTTTTCGTCTGCCGGGGGAAGGGTGTCGGCGAAGTCGGGGGTGGGGGGCGGGGCGTATGAGGAATCACCGCTCCAGGGGCCGCGGACCAGGTTGGTGCGGGAGTCGTTGTCGGTGTCGGACACGGTGCACCTCCCTCCAAGAGGGCTTGACAGAACGTGATCTCTTGTGTGCACGCGTGTGCACGTGCACGTGTGCACGCTTTACGCGCGCGAGGCCCCGCCGGAGCCCGGCGGGGCCTTCGCTGGTGACGTTCAGTGACGCGGGCCGTGCTGGTCCAGCACCTGCTGCGCGTACTGCATGAGGTGGTTCCACAGCCGAGCATCGCCTTCGGCCCGCTTGTCGACCGCGAGCCGGAACAGGCGGCACACGCTGGTGAATCCGGCGATGACGTCCGTGCGCCCGGCTTTGACGTCCTTGGCGATCCGGGACCGGGTGACGCGGAGCCAAAATTCCATCCGGCCCGTTTCACCACGGGATTCGATCGCTTTGCGTTCTTCTTCCTGCAGCCAGGTGTTACGCCCGCGAATGGAGCGTTCCACACTGCTCAGGGGGCGATTCACGCGGATTCCCGGCGCTGCCCGAGGTCGTAAATCGACCCCGGAGCACTGTAACCAGCACCCGGCGCCTGCTGTCCACCCTCCTGCGGAGCATAATTCGGGGCGGCCGGAATCTGCGGGTGCTTCTTACGCTCCTTTTCCAGCACTTTCGCTTTCCTTTCCCGCGTCGTATTCACGACTTTCTCGTCGTGCGCGCGGCGCTTGTAAGCAGTCTTTTCCAGACCCTCCGTCAGGCTGTTCAGGCTTTTGAGGACGTCCCCGAGGGCCGTTTCGACGGGCCGGGCGCGCAGCCGGGCGTGGTACCAGCGGTCCCCGTCCACGTGGGTGTCGCGCAGATGCACGCGGGTCTCGTGGGCGAGGGTCTCCAGGTTCTTGCTGATGTCCAGCAGGACCCGCTGGACGTTGGCCAGGTAGTGGGCGGTGGCCGCCGGGGACGCAGCGACATCGCGCAGCGGCGAGTGAGTCGGGTCGGTGCTGTTCACGGTGGGGATTCCTCCTGGTGTACTGGGGGTTCTGTGACTGCTTCCGGCAGTCGCAGCGAAGGCCAGCAGCCCACGTCGATTGGGCTGCTGGCCTTCACTGATGTGTGCCGGACGGTGGATCAGCCGAGGTACTTGTCCGCGTCCTCGGGGCGCAGCAGGCCGGCCTCCTTCAGCAGCCGGATCGCGCGGGGCTGGTTGACGCTGAGCTTGGTGCGGGCCTGGTAGAGGGTGACGAAGCCGTCCGCGTCGCGCGGCAGGTCCTGTACGAGCGGCAGCAGTTCGGCGTCCGTCCGTACAGCCGTACCGGTACGGTCCGCGCCCGCCGTACCGGCGGTTCCGGTTGCGGGAGAGGGTGCGGCGGCCGTACCTGTACGGGCCGTCGGTACGCCGGTACGGCCGGACTGTGTACGGGCGCTGACCGAACCGGTACGCCCCTGTACAGCCGCACCGGCCGTACCTGTACGCCTGGCAGCCGGTGTACCTGTACGCGAGCCCCCGTCAGGGGCGGTATGTACGCCGCCTGTACGCCCACTGTTCGCCCTGGTCGCCGCCGCATTCGTGTCGCTGTCGTGCGGCGGGTGGGAGGCGGCGCGTACAGGGTCCCTGCCGTCGTGTCCGGTGCCCGTCCCGCCCGGCCGTACCGAGTCGTGCGCGGCGTACAGGTCGCCTCCGGCGGACCCTGTACGGGTGGACGATGTGGCGTGCGTACCGTCTGTACGGCGGGGTGTACCTGTACGGGCGGGCGTTCCGTTTCCGTTGTCCGTACCGGTACGCCCGTGCGTACCGGGCGCCGTGTCCGTACCGTCGTGTCCGTCCGTACCGGTTCCGTGCATGAGTGCGTGGACGCGCCAGATGACGGCCACGAAGATCAGCACGACGAACGTGGTCAGCTGCCACGGCGCCGCCTGTCCTTCCTTGACGACGTGGGCCTGCTCGCACAGGTGGTAGATCACGTTCGCGGACGCCATCAGCGCGAGCGCGTAGGGGATGTCCCTCTTGGCGCGGAAGGCGGTGATGCAGTAGATGTCCAGCGACACCGGCAGCAGCGGGGCGACGTAGGGGCTGATGCCGACCATGGTGGCCAGCGAGTACTCACCGGACGCGGCGAGCCCGACGCCGGCCGCGAGCGCGACCCACGGTGCGAGCGTCCATGCCTTGCGGCCGACCCTGCTCTGCCAGCCGTGCCAGCGCGAGTTGGCCTTCTTGGCCTCGCGGGCTTCGTCCAGCAGCCGGCGGGCCCGGGCCTCATCGGCCTGCGCCCGTTCAGTGATGCCCTTGGCCTTCTTCTCCGCGTCGCTGACGATCCGCGCGGCCTCCGTCTGCGCGGCTCCTTTCAGGGACGCGGCGAGGGGGGCGGCCTCGCGGGTGATCCGCTCGCGCTGCTGCTCGCACGCGGCGCGCAGCTTGACCAGGTCGGCGTCCAGGGCGGCGCGCTTGTCGGCGGCCTGGCGGTCGAAGGCCTCGCCCATCTCGCGCAGCTGCTCGCGCAGTGTGGTGCGGGCTTCTTCGGCTTCGCTCTGCGCGGCGGCGACGGCCTGGTCGGCCTCGCGCCGGCGGGCATCGGCCGCGGCGAGGGTGTCGGTGTAGAGGGTCTCGGCTTCCGCGCGGCGGGCGTCGTAGGCGGCGGCCGCGGTGCGGGACAGCTGGCCGGCCCGCTCACGTGCCTGCTCGACCTCGCCGCGCGCGGCGGCCACCAGGAGGTCGGCCTCCTCGCGGGCGCGGGACAGGATGGCGCCGGCCTCGGTGCGCCGCCGGTCGACCAGAGCAGCGAGGTCGGCGAGGTCGGTTTCCGCGAGGCGGCGCAGTTCGGCGACCGCGCGGCCGGTGGCCTGGTGGTCGGCGGCGGCCAGCTCGGTCAACTCAGCCACCCGCACACGGGCCTCGGCAAGCAGAGCCGCGGCGCGTTCACGGGCGTCGGCCAGCAGCTGGTCGGCCTCACCCCGCGCGGCCGCCAGGTGCTCGTCGGCCCGCGCGCGGCGGGCGGCGGCGTCCTGGTCGGCGTCGGCGGTGATGCCCGCGGCGCGCGTCTGCGCCTGGGACAGCAGCGCGGTGACCTGGTCGTGGGTGTCGGCGATGGTGCGCGCCGCATCGTGTTCGGCCTGCGTCTGCAGGACGGCGGCCTGCTCGCGGACGAGGTCGACGACGTCCGCGGCCCGGTCCCGGGCGTCCGTGAACGAGGCCGGGACCTCGGGGGTGGTGACGTCGTGGCCGGCCGGTTCGGCGACAGGGGCCGGGGCGGCAGCGGAAGCGGCCGGAGGCGGGGTGGTCGGCTTCTTGCGGGCGGGGGCCCGCTTGCTGCGGGTTCGGGTGGCGGCCACGGCGGCGGTCCTTCCAGATCGGCGCGCGGTCCCGCACCGATAAGGCCGGGGCCGTGCGCTGTGCGGGGGCGGGTCAGTCGTGCGCGGGCAGTTGGGGCGCCCGGTTGGCGGTGGCGTGCTGCTGGGTGAGCCAGGCGACGGCGGCCGGGGTCATGTCGTCGGCGACCAGGTCGGTGTTGAGCGGCGCGGTGTCGATGTCGCGCATCGCGTCGACCGGCGGCAGCAGCCGCATGTACTCGCCGCAGACCTCGCGGATCGCCCCGCGCTCACCGGTCAAGGGGGTCAGCCGGTAGCGGGTCTGGCCGCTCGTGTAGTCGAGGACGTTGTCGATCCGGCAGACGAACGTGTGGTTCGGCTCGCCGCGCCAGAACCTGACCGGATCGCGGTAGAGCACGAAGTCACCGTTGCGGAACATGGTGCTCTGCTGAGCTGCGGTCTGGATGGGCATGCGGTCCTCCCTCTGGGCCGGGCTGTCCGGCCGTCCGCCATCGCCCGACTCCAGCCGCCGTGGTGAACGGGCGGGTGAGAGGCGGGCGGTGACGGGCGGCCGTCAGACCGAGGCGAGAGGGCGGTGCGGCGCGACGACCCGGCCGTCGGGGAGCAGTTCACCGGTGTCGTCGAAGAGCACGACGCCGTTGGACAGCAGGCTCCAGCCCTGCTCGGGGTGGGCTGCGACCACGACCGCGGCGTCTCGGTCGGAGGCATCGACGGTGGGGCAGGCCGGGCGGTGCGTGCACAGGCTGCGCGGCTGGCGGGCCGGAGCGGCCGGCGGGGTGAGGGTGCGCATCAAAACCTCCGGAAGGTCGGCGTGGGGTGAGGTCGCGTGGCTGCGCGGCTCCCCTGGACCGCGCCCGGACCGGCCGCCGACGGGGGCGGGGCCGGGCCGGGCCGGGCCGGGCGGGTCAGGCAGTCGGCAGAGGTGGCGGTGCCGAACTGTGCGAAGGTCAGCGCCGTTGCGCGCGCTGACGGTTGAGGTAGGCGTCCTGCAGACGCGTGAACGACTCGAACAGCCGCTGCCCGGCCGGGCAGCGTTCGGTGTCCGTGCACGTGGTGCAGGTGCCGTGGTGGGTGCGGTGTGCGGTGGATGCGGTCTGGTAGCGCTCGTACAGGTCTTCAGCAGTCACGCGAGCGGCTTTCGTGATCGTGGGACAGGAGCGTGTGGAGGTCGGCGACGCGGTGGCCGGCCTCCCACGCGGCCGTGGCCGCCAGGGCGGCCGCGGCGAGCAGGGCGCGGCTGCCGGGATGGGCCAGGCCGCGCTGCGCGATGGCCCGGACCGCGCGGTGCTGCGCGGTCCGGGCACGGCGTATCGGATGCACGGGCGGCTACTTCTTCCCTCCGCACGTGCACGGCTCGTGCCGCACGGACTGGAACGACTTGCCGTCCGCGCCGGTGCAGTTGACGGTGATCAGCTTCGGCGGGTGTCCGCAGCTGCTCACGTCAGCACCGGGCCGTGGCCGCCGGGCCGGTGGGGACCGTGGTGGCCGTCCCGCAGCGGCACTGCCAGTACTCGCACATCGGGCACACGTCCTCCTGCGCGGCGCTGGCCGCGGCGAGCCGGGCCCGCATGTCCGCGAGCGTGCGCGGGGCGCGCCGGTCGGCGGGGATCGCGGCGTCCTGGCGGCGGACGACGTCCAGCAGGTGCTGCCCGAGCTTGCGGTTCGCGGCGTCGGTGTCTGCCGTGGCGGGGCGGGTGCGTGCGATGATCTGAGCGGTCATAGGGAGCCTCATTCCTGGTGACCAGACAGCCCCGGAGCAGCAACTCCGGGGCTGTCGCCGTGGCGGGCCGGACGGCCAACCACGGCCCGCCTCCCACACCCGTCCGGTGCGCGGGGTGGGAGAGGGACCGTGGCGGATCGTCAGGCAGCCGGCGCGTACGCGGTGTGGCCTTCACGGACCAAGTGATCCGAATCCGTCCACACCGTTCCCACCACGAAGGGCTGTCCGTCGGCACGCAAGGTGTCGCGGACGATCAGCGCCCACCGCGCGCACTTGCGGCGCAGCATCTGCGCGGCCTCACCCGGGTCGGTGACGAGCACCAGGACCTCGAAGCGCCCGTCGACGTTCTGGTAGATCGCGCCGGGGCGCCGGGGGCCGACCTCACGGTCCACGACGGTGCGCGCGTGAGGGCGCGGGCTGCCCGGGTTGGGGCGGTCCGGGGTCTTCTCGTGCGGGATCGGCCGCTTCGGCAGCTGCGGGCGGGTAGCGGCGGTGACGGCCACGGGGGCGTCGGTCATGCTGGGCATGTGGTGGTCCCTTTCGCTGGAAGGGTGCCCGCCGCACCAAGAACCCCCCAGGGGCGCAATCCCTGGGGGTTCGTCAGTGCGGCAGGGCGGCTGTCGTACGAGCAGCCACGGCCCCGGCCACCCCACGAGTTGGGGTGGCCGGGGCCGTGGTCGTTCGTGCGGGCCGGCTCAGCGCGCAGAGCGCTGAGGGTGAAGCGGAGTCAGTGGCACGGCCGGAGCCTCAGCCGGTGCATCTCCGGCAGGCACCGACCGGCGCATCGCGTCGGTGGCCACCACATTGCGCAGTGCCGTGTTCCAGTCCGCCGTGCGGCCGGCCGGTGTGCGCTGCGCGCGGGCCCGCAGGGTCCGGTCGGTCGCCGGGCTGAAGGCCTTGGGGAGCACCGTGGTGGCCTGGCGACTGGAGGCTTCGGTGCTGGCGTCGGTCAGGGCCTGGTACCAGCCGGTGATCGTCACGTCGAAGTCGATGAGGCGGTTGCTGCTACGGCAGCGGATCGCGTCGGCCTCACCGGCCTTGCCGGTGTGGTGCGGAACTAGTTTCTGGATCTTGCCCGGCGTACCGGTGATCGGACACCAGGTCGTGCAGGACGGGCAGACGAGAACAGCCTGCAGCGGATCCCGTAAGTCGATGTGGGACGGCAGGAGATCGCTGAGCTTGATCGCGGGGAGGCTGCTGACCCGCTTCGTGCGGGTCCGGCGCTTCCGCTCAACGGCTTTGGGCATCGCGGACGTGATGGTCATATGGATTCTCCTGTGTGCGGCGGGATGGGGCTGCGCGCGGTGCTCTCTCCGCCCGCCAGGCGCCGAATATCGGCGTCCTGGAGGACGGACAGCGCATGGCGCTGCATGTGCAAGCAGGGAGTCGAGATCCCGGGAGTTTGGTGGTGCCACATCCCGGCCCCCTCTTGCGAGGCGGACGACGTCCTGCGGTCTTTCGGCCGGCCGAAGGTCCTGGAGTGTGCGGACACACGACCGGCTACGCCCCGCATCCGGCTACTCACCGCTTGTCGGGGCACCTCGATTAGAACTCTGCTATCCACCCTAGGTCAACCTGTCTAGCTAAGTAGTTTGCTACATGCCATCTGACCTGCAACTTTAGCGTGCAGATTAAACGTGATCGAGTCTCGACTTTCAGGAGACAACTAGACATGCGATGCTGTGCGGGTTGGATAGCGAGATCCGTTAGCCACACGATGCGCACGAGAGGGGGAGCAGTGGCCGCTAAGCAGAAGGAGCCCGGGAAGGTCGAACGAATCGCGTCCGAGATCCGGGACAAGATCGCGCGGGGTGTACTCGCGCCTGGGTCGCGACTGCCTGGCGTGCCTCAACTCCAGAGGGAGCACGGCATCGCGTACCAGACGGCCCGCGACATCTACGGCCTGCTGGAGAGCGAAGGCCTGCTGTTCTCTCGGCAGGGAAAGGGCACCTATGTCTCCTTGGTGCTCGCCAAGATCGTGTCTGAGCGAAACCAGCGCTACCTCCCGAAGTTGAGGGAGGCTGGCGGAGCGGTCGGAGCATTTGAAGCAGAGATGCGAGCGATGGGGTTCGAGCCGCTTCCGGTGATCCTCACCATCGCTAAGGACGTGCCGCCCAGAAAGGTCGCCGAGACCTTCGGGATGCACCATCGAGCGAAGACGCTCAAGCGAGAACGGATCATGCCCGTGGGAATGCCAGGCAACGATGAGGCAGAGGAAGTCGTTCAGGTTGCCACGTCGTGGTTCCCTCCCGACGTAGTGGACGCCTGCCCAGCACTTGCTGTGGAGAACACGGGTACAGGAGGCAGCAAGTCCCGCATGGCAGAGGCCGGATTCAAGCAGGTCCGGCTCCGAGAGGAGATCGAGGTCAGATCTCCAACCGCGGCGGAGGCGAAGGCGCTCGGCATCCCGGCTGAACAGGCTGTAATGGAGATCACGCATAAGGGGTTGACTACAGAGGGCCGCGTCGTTGAGATCGGCCTGCACGTCCTGCCTCGGTCGAAGTGGAGGCTGGCTTACGAGTGGGTCATCGACACCGCGGAACCTGCGTGACCAGTAGGAACTTGCGCCCTGCTTGGACAGACCGAATATCCATTGACTACAAGAGCTAGGAGTCTGCGCCACATGGCTACCAACGAGATCAACGAGACCGGCACGATCGTGCGCGACGCCCGCACCCGGTACGCCACTGCTCAGCGTGAGGAGAACGGCGCGCGCGGCGCTTTCGACGCTGAGCTGCAGCGGAGCGGCCTGGCGCCGCGTTCCGAAGTCTCCGTCAGCCGTGCTACCGCTCCGGCCGACGTTGCCGAGCTGTTGGGCACTGACGGCGAGGTCGTCGTTCGCGATCGCCAGATGTTCGCCGGTGACCGCCTGGTACAGCTCGCCACTACGTTCATCCCGGTCGACGTGGCTGAAGCCGCTGGGATTGAGCAGGTGGACACAGGCATCGGCGGAATCATCAGCCGCATGAAGGAGGCAGGCTTCGACCAGGGCGACGCTGCCACCGAGGACGTCGCATTGCGGCCGGCTACGGCAGACGAGGCAGCACGCCTCGGTCTGGCGGAGGGATCGGACGTGCTGACCATCAACCACATTGGTCGTGCAACGGCCGACGGGCGGGTTGTGGAGGTAACCCAGCACGTACTCGCGAAGGGCTGGACGCTGCAGTACTCCGTTCCGCTCGCCTAGGTCCGTTAGTTCCCTGCAGGTGCCCTGCCAGGGGCAGGGCACCTGCGAGCCTCTCTTCTTGAACTCCTGGAGACTGAGTCCCGTATGACCGCCGAAAAGCGCCTGACTGTTGAAGAACTGGTGGAAGAGCTCCGCAGCGCGCTTGACGCGGACAACGGTTGGATCCCCGCTCTCGTAGGCTCCAGCGGACCCGCCGGTCTGCCCAGAGGGATAGCGCTGGAAGCGGTAGTCACACGGATGCAGGAGTTCGCGGCGGCCTCGACCATGCCAGCCGCCGTCGCTCGCCAGCTGAGGACAGCAGCCGATGCCGCCGACGCTGCTCTCGTTACAGAGGGCAATGCGCAGTACGGGAACCTTGGTTCCGCGTACGCGTACGTCATTCAGGCCCGGCGTGCAGCGAGTCAATGAGTTGAGCTCGAATTTCAGTGACACGCCACCAACTCGAATGCCATCCCGAACACAACACGTCACTTCCGTGTAGCGTTCGGGATGCCAATCAACTGGGGGAGGCACATGTCGACCGCGCAAGAACTGCCTACGCCGATCGAGTCCTTGCTGAACCGGGCCGTTGGACTCCCTGGCCCTGCCGAAAGGGCTCGGCTACGCCTGGCTGGAAACCTGACGCAGGCCGAAGTAGCCGACGCTCTTGGTGTTCACCGCGTTCAGGTCGCCAGGTGGGAGACCGGGCGGGCCGAGCCCCGGCAGCCGCACCGTCAGACGTACGCCCGGCTCCTGCACGCTCTCGCCACCAAGTTTCCGCAGGGAGCCTGACGTGATGCCCCCGTAAACGCCGAAGCGGCCCCCGTCGCCACAACGGAAGCCGCTTCCCAGCAGTCGACTCGCTCACCCTGTTAAAGCTCCGAGTCGTGATCAGCGAGGTGACCTCGCTGGGTGATGCCCGTAGGCCCGAAGGCCTGCGTGGTCACCTGTACCCAAGGATAAGCGCGGTATCTCGCGCTACGCCACTATCCGCGTGTACTACCAGGTCACATCTGCTGGTCACGACTCCCCGATATGGGGAGATGACCCAGTTGCACCGCCTGTTCAGCGCCGCTCCATCCTCGTTGGGGGTGGCGGCATGAAGATGTCCAACGCAGACTTTGCGTCCTCCTCGATCCGTCGGGCTTGGGAGCCTCCTGAAGAGGTCGTTGTTCCAGCTGGTCTGGCGTACTCGCCGCAGCTGCAACCCGAGGACTACGGCGTTCTGATCCGTCTGTTGCTGCGTGATCCGGAGAAGCCCTCCAGCGTCAAGGCTCTCAGCGAAGAGTTCCAGGCATCGGGCTGGAAGATGGGCGACAGCCGGCTGCGCGGTGTGATGCGGCGTCTGCGTGCAGCCGGGCACGTGCACCGAGACCGCGACGGCTACGACTCCGAGAGCGGACGTCCCAGGTGGGCGTTCGCGGTCTACCGCAACCCTCAGAACAACCCTGAGCACCGTGACCGCCCTGCGGCATCACCGCAGGTCAGCAGGACACGTGGATTTTCAACGGATCGGCGTCCGTCACTCGTTTCCGACGCGTTGCATTCCAACGTCTATGCAGGTCAGGCCGATGCGTTGGATTCCGACGCGTCGCTTTCCAACGCGTCGGCGGCAGACGCGTTGCATTCCAACGTCTATGCAGGTCAGGCTGATGCGTTGGATTCCAACGTGCACGGTGTCGCCCCCCCCACTCCCCCCCTTAGGGAGGAGGAGGATTCCTCCTCCCCAAACCCCTCCGCTGCAACAGCGCGCGCACTGGTCGCCATCGACCCCGCGCGCATCGCGGTGGCAGCCGAGCTGCTGGCCACTCTGCCCGGGCGGTGGGCGTGCGGGCGCCGTACGGTGCGGGAGCTGGCGCCGCTGCTGGCGGAGGCAGCCGATGCGCAGGGCTGGGAGCTGGGCCGGGCCCTGGCCGCGCATCTGACCCGCCGGGCCCGCAGGGACCCGATGGTGGTGCTGCGCGAGCGCATCGAGGACCTGCCCCGGTATGCCGCCACGCGCGCCGCCAGTGCGCCAGCACCCCGGCAGCCCCAGCTGCCCGAAGCCACCGACGCCCCGGCGCCTGCGCCCGGCCCCGAGGCAACCGGCTCCGCGCAGCCGCTCGACCCCGCGGCCGTCGTCAAGGCCCGCGAGCTGCTGCTGTCGCTGACGGGCCCGTGGGAGCTGTCCCCGGAGTCCGCTCAGCGCCTGGCCCCCGTCCTGGCGGCGAAGGCCCTCGAGCGCGGGTGGAAGTTCGACGGGGAGCTGCGCGACAAGCTCATGCAAAACCCCGGCGGCGCCCACAACCACGAGCTGCTGCTGGAAACCCACCGCATCGGCCGCCTGCCCTACCGCAAGGCAGCCCCGGCCCGCCCCTCACGCCCGGGCGCATCCCCCAAGCAGGACCTCATCGATGCCTGCCCGCGCTGCGACACCTGGGGGCAGTACGAGATCGACGGCCGGTACGCGCTGTGCCGCCACGACCTCCAGCCGGACGCCCCGGGTGTCCCCGCCCAGACAGCCCCGCCCGGTGAGCCGCCCGCCCCGTCCGAGGCCTCCGGTGCCCAGCCGTCGACCCGCAACCTGCGCGACCTGCTCGACTTGCTGCACCAGCCCGCCCTGTAGGCCTTGCTCCCTGGCCGCAGACATCAAAACGGCGCCCACGTTCCTTGGCCGGGTGCGGGCGCCGCAGATCTCAGGAGAGACCATGACCTCGACTCTAGCGCCGGAGGAGTCCGGCACCGGATTCAGCCGGGTACCACCGCAGGCGGTGCCCGCGGAGCAGTCCGTCCTGGGCAGCATGATGCTGTCCGACGCGGCAGCCATCGAGTGCCAGAACATCCTGCGGCCCGAAGACCATTTCGTGCCGCGCCACCAGATCATCCACCAGGCGATCCTGGACCTGCGCAGCAGGAACGAGCCCAGCGACCCCATCGCGCTGACCGCCGCGCTCACCAAGAGCGGTGCGCTGTCCAAGGTCGGCGGCGCCACCTACCTGCACGACCTCATCCAGGCCGTCGACACCCCCGCCAACGGCCCCTACCACGCGCAGATCGTCAAGGAAAAAGCCGTGCTGCGCCGCCTGGCGGAAGCCGGCGTGGCCATCACCGAGGCCGCCTTCGCCGGGCAGGGCGACAGCGACGAACTGGTCGCCGGCGCCGCGCAGAAAATCGCCAACGTCGTCGAAGGCTCCGACCAGGACCACGACTTCGTGCTGCCCAAGGACACCCTCGAAGGCACCCTGGACATCATCGACCGGGCCAAGAACGGCACCGGCGGCCTGACCGGCCTGTCCACCGGGTTCATCGACATCGACTCCCTCACCAGCGGACTCCAGCCCGGCCAGATGATCGTCATCGCGGGCCGTCCCGGCATGGGCAAATCCACCCTGGCCATGGACATGGCCCGCGCCTGCGCCATCGAGCAGAACGTCCCCGCCGCCTTCCTCTCGCTGGAGATGGGCATCGACGAACTCAACCTGCGCCTGCTGTCCGCCGAAAGCCGCGTGGCCATGCACCACCTGCGCTCCGGAAGCACCACCGACGAGGACTGGGAACGCATGGCGCGCCGCGTGCCGGACATCCAGGCCGCACCGCTGTACATCAACGACTCCGCCAACACCCTCGGCGCCATCCAGGCCAAACTGCGACGCCTCAAAGCCCGCGAGCCCCGCCTCGGCCTGGTCGTCATCGACTACATGCAGCTCATCACCATCAGCGGCCGGCGACCCGAGTCCCGCGAACGGGAAGTCTCCGAGATCAGCACCTCCCTCAAGCGCCTGGCCAAGGAACTCCAGCTACCGATCCTCACCCTCGCGCAACTCAACCGCGGCCCCGAATCCCGCACCGACAAACGCCCCACCAAGGCCGACCTGCGCGAGTCCGGATCCATCGAGCAGGACGCCGACATCGTGATCCTGCTGTACCGCGACGACGCCTACACCGCCGAATCCCCCCGCGCCGGCGAAGTCGACCTCATCTTCGACAAGCACCGCAACGGACCCACCGCCACCATCACCGTCGCCTCACAGCTGCACTACTCCCGCTTCGTCGACATGGCACAGACCTGACCAGTCCCCCAGGACGCCCCCAGCAGCGCCACACAGCGCCGAACGCCCGTCCCGGCAGTAAATCCCCCGCCGGGTCGGAAGATCGGCCCCCACCGGCCCGCACAGAGATCCACACGACCCCAAGGACCCCGAGCCCATGCCTGAACGGAACATCGAGTTCGGCAAGTACGGCGCCCACGGCATCAAAGGCCACGAAGCCGTCGCCCGGCAGCTGGACGACCTCGCCGGCTACATCGCCACCCCCATCACCGCACGCCGCGGCCTGCAGGCACGCCTGCACTACCTCACCCGCACCGCCCACGCCCTCGATGCCGCCCGCGCCGCCGGCCTGAAGGTCACCGGCCGCACCCTGCGCGCCTGGCAGGCCGGCACCCGCACGCCCTCGAGGAAGAACCTCGCCGCGATCGAGCAGGCGTACCGGACCGTGCGGCGGGAGAACGTCGCCCGCTACCTGCTCGCCCGCCTCAACCGTGACGGCCGCGGCACCCGCGTGGAAGTCCACCCGGTCAACCAGTCCCGCGTCGACCGGCCGCATCAGCGGGCAGTGGAGTTCCGCACGATGAACGTCCGCCGCTGGGACCGGATCGTCGGCGCGTGGGTGGCCGGCAACGACCAGGAGCTGGACGAGGCATGGGTGGACCAGGTCGTCGACCTCGGCAGTCAGTGGGGTCAGTACGAATACGTCACCAACATCGGCTTCGCCGCCTGACAGAGGCCGCTTGCCAACGCCGAAAAGCGCCTACCTCGATGCATGCGGCCGCAGTATGACTCGATAGCTTCGTATGGAATTTGTTTAATTTGCTATTGTGTGAATCGAGCAGCGCTTGGCGCGGCGTGAACTGGTCAGACATTATCCGGTGGTGTCGGCATGCAGGTTTCCAGCATACGCAGGATTATCATCGTTCGGCCTTCGTCGAGCGCTAGAGTGCGCTGCATATCTCGCAGGTCAAGCGAGGCGCCTCGAATCAGCCCCATAGGTGGATTTTTGGAAAGTTCATTACGTAATCCAGATGTGGCCTTTTCCCATTCTGAACGGGCGCACCAAAGGGTGCACAGGTTGAAGCGATTTCTCTGCGCTCCTATGCCGTTCCCGGTAGATTGCGCAGTGAAAGTTTCTTCTGCCTTCCGCCAGGATTTGAATTCATCCGAACCTTTCCCCAGTAAGCGGAAAATTACTGCCAATTCAAGCCAGATCCATCCGTCATTCGGAGAAATTTTGATGGCGCGATTGAAGTCGACGAGTGCTTCATTGTAACGCTTCATGGCGCGGTAGGTTTGTCCGCGACTAATCATGGCCCAAGCGGATTTAGAGTCTATTTCAATAGCGCGGTTGAAGTCATTAAGCGCTTCGCCGTAGCGACCTGTGAGGCGGTATGTCTCACCACGGTTGGTGATAAACGAGCTTTGCTCAGGGGAAATTCCGATGGCGCGATTTAAATCGCTAAGGGCTTCATCGTAGCGACCTATGAGGAGATTTATTTCGCCTCGGATGGCAATGATTCTGGGATTTTCGGGGTCGATTTCGATGGCGCGGTTGTGGTCGGTGAGTGCGTCGTCGTAACGTTCCATGGCGTGGTAGGTCTGTCCGCGACTGGTAATGGCTCTAACGGATTCGGGGTCGATTTCGATGGCGCGGTTGTAGTCGGTGAGTGCGTCGTCGTAACGTTCCATGGCGTGGTAGGTCTGTCCGCGACTGGTAATGATTCTGGGATTTTCGGGGTCGATTTCGATGGCGCGGTTGTGGTCGGTGAGTGCGTCGTCGTAACGTTCCATGGCGTGGTAGGTCTGTCCGCGACTGGTAATGGCTCTAACGGATTCGGGGTCGATTTCGATGGCGCGGTTGTAGTCGGTGAGTGCGTCGTCGTAGCGTTTCATGGCGTGGTAGGTCTGTCCGCGGCCGGTGATGGCCCAGGTGTATTCGGGGTCGATTTCGATGGCGCGGTTGTAGTCGGTGAGTGCGTCGTCGTAACGTTCCATGGCGTGGTAGGTCTGTCCGCGATTAGTAATGGGCCAAGTGTATTTGGGGTCGATTTCGATGGCGCGGTTGAAGTCGGTGAGTGCGTCGTCGTAACGTTCTGTAGCGCGGTAGGTCTGTCCGCGGCCGGTGATGGCCCAGGTGTATTCGGGGTCGATTTCGATGGCGCGGTTGTGGTCGGTGAGTGCGTCGTCGTAACGTTCCATGGCGTGGTAGGTCTGTCCACGATTAGTGATGGCCCAGGTGTATTTGGGGTCGATTTCGATGGCGCGGTTGAAGTCGGTGAGTGCGTCGTCGTAACGTTCTGTAGCGCGGTAGGTCTGTCCGCGGCCGGTGATGGCCCAGGCGTGTTCGGGGTCGATTTCGATGGCGCGGTTGTGGTCGGTGAGTGCGTCGTCGTAGCGTTTCATGGCGTGGTAGGTCTGTCCGCGGCCGGTGATGGCCCAGGTGTATTCGGGGTCGATTTCGATGGCGCGGTTGTGGTCGGTGAGTGCGTCGTCGTAGCGTTTCATGGCGTGGTAGGTCTGTCCGCGGCCGGTGATGGCCCAGATGTATTCGGGGTCGATTTCGATGGCGCGGTTGAAGTCGGTGAGTGCGTCGTCGTAACGT
>NZ_JAUSZL010000003.1 GCF_030817535.1 Streptomyces sp. V3I8
ACGCCCGGCACACCCACCCGATGCCCACCCTGACCCAGGTGGGCAAGCCGACTGCGCCGCTCGACGTCAACGGCCAGCGCATCATCAACGGCTCCCCCGGCATCGCCGCGAGCGACCTGGCCACCGTCGGACAGCTGGGGCAGTCCCTGCTGGGCTGGCTCAACGTCAGGGACTCGGCGTACGGCGCCACGGGCAACGGCACGACGGACGACCGGGCCGCGATCCAGGCCGCCATCGACGCGGCTCCCGACGGCGGCCTGGTCTACATGCCCGAGGGCGTGTACGCCCTGGGGGCGCCGCTGGTGCCCCGGCCGGGAGTCACCCTGCGCGGGCCCCGGGCGTCCATGATGGACGTCGCCGACATCACCGACCCGCTGTGCTTCCTGCAGCCGCTGCCGTCCTTCGTCGGCTCGGCGCTCCTCCTCTTCAAGGACCAGGCCTCCGGCGGGTACGCCAGCATCCCGGCCGAGCACCGCCTTGAGAACGTGATGCTGGAGGGCTCGACCCTCGACGGCACGAAGCCGGTCGACGGGATCTTCGCGGCGGGCAACATCCAGAACATCCGGCTGGCCAACGTCACGATCCGCCGCATGTCAAACAACGGCATCGTCACCGGCGGCGTCGGCGACGTCTTCCCGTACTCGTGGCGCATGACGAACGTCATGCTCGACAACTGCCGGGCCAACGGCATGCTCGTCACGCGGATGACCGACCTGACGATGATCGAGTGCCAGGCCATCGGCAACTGGGGCCGGGGCCTGGTCCTGTCGAACATCGCCAACAGCCAGATCGTCGGCGGCCGGGCGGAGTGGAACGGCAGCCACGGCGTGCACATCACCGGCGCCTGGGGCAACGGCACCGGCTCCGGCGGCATGCAGGCGACGTCCTTCTCCACCGACCGCAACGGCGGCCACGGCGTCCTGGTCGACGCCACCGGCAACGCGCCCATCAGCATCAGCAACCTCGCCACCCGGCGCGACGGCCGCAACGGCGGCTCCGGCGGCGGCGGCCTCGCGGGCCTGGCCGTCATCGGCGCGACCATCCCGGTCATCGCCAACACGGTCACCTGCTACCCGGGCGTGGACGACGACGGCTCCGGCACCAACTCGCCCGACTACGGCGTGCACGTGTCCGGCTCGGCCAGCGTCCAGCTCGACGGCATGTACCTGCACGCCGCGATCGAGGGCCTGCACGACGACGGCACCAGCACGATCATGAGCGTGGGCCCCACCCTCGTCACGGCGACCGGGCCCACGACCTCCACCGGCCGCACCGTCGACTCCCGCTACGCCTCCGCGCTGCGCCTGACCGGCTCGCCGGGCGTCACCTACGTGGTGTCCTCCCAGGCGCCTCCGGCCGAGCAGGGCCGCGCGGACTACATCTGCGACGGCGTCGCCGACGACGTGCAGATCCAGGCCGCGATCGACGCCGTCCTGACCCAGGGGCGCGGTGAGGTGCTGCTGAGCGCGGGCACCTTCAACCTGGCGGCCCCCATCCGGCTGGAGGGATCCGACGACGTCAACGCCGAGGCCGACGCCCGGCTGCGCGGCATGGGCCCGAAGAACACCACGCTGTACGTCAACAACGGCGTGGCGTCGGGCCTGAACCTGACGAAGGTCGTGCGCGCCCACGTCTCCGATCTGGGCCTGAACATCCGGGGTGCGAGCCACGGTGTGGCGTCCTCGACGACCAACGGCGTGAACAGCGGCCACCGCAGCTTCTGGCACTCCAGCTTCAAGAACATGCAGGTCGTGGGCCCGTGGAACGGCACCCACACCGGGTGGGCATTCCACCTCGGCTCCCCGTTCCGCTCCGTGATGGAGAACATCGAGGTCGGCGGCACCGGCAACGGCATCCGGCAGTTCTCCGAGCACGCCGACTTCAACCCCGGCGACTGCCAGTGGACACGCGTGTTCGTCGAGATCTACGGCAACAACGGCTGCGCCTACGAGATCGACTCGGCCGTCTCCGGCGGCTCGATGAACCAGATCGAGTTCTCCATGGTGGAGGCCATCGCCAACGGCACCGGCTGCACCGGCATCCGCCTCAAGGGCCTCACCTCCACCGCGCACTGCCACTTCCGTGGCGTCAACCTGGAGCAGTTCGACACGCTCCTGGACATCCCGCGCGGCACCGGCAACACCTTCCGCTTCAACTACATCGAGCTGCGCGCGGGCGCGGCGGGCCTGACGGCGTTCAACTTCGCCGCGCCGTCGTACAACAACGCGGTGCTCTCGACCGGCCTGCTGTACGCCTCGACCTCGTGCAAATTGTTCACCGACGCCAACACCGCGCTGCCCGGCCAGCCCAACCGGGTCGAGAACGTCCGCTTGTTCGCCGAGACCGGCGCGAACGTCACCTCCACGGAGAACCCGGCCTACACCACCGTGCGCTCCAACATCGTCGGCACCGGCGGCGTCGCCACGCCTCCCAAGCGCGGCATCATCGTGCCGGACGGCTGGGGCCGGTACTGGAGGCCCAAGCGCAACGCGGCGGCCACCGGCGGCAAGGCCCGCATCGTTGTCGTCGGCGGCTCCTCCAGCCAGGGCTTCTACGCCTCCAACCTGCACACCGGCGGCTGGGTGGGCAACATGCGCACCGCGCTGCAGGCGAAGTACGGCAACGGCGGCTCCGGTTTCTTCTCCACCTCCCGCTCGGCGCAGAAGCTGAATGGCGCGGGCGACGCGGCGGCCCTGGCGGCCTGGACGACCGCCGGGTGCATCGCCACCTCGACCGGCACCTGGACACTGGGCGGGTCCCTGTTCGGGCCGGGCTTCACCTACCTGTTCGCGGACACCACCGGCGCGAGCCTGACCTTCAAGGTCACCGGCACCATCGTGAAGATCTACACGGTCTCCGGCAACGGCGCCCGCCCGGCCTTCACGTACAAGATCGACGCCGCCGCTGCCGTCAGCGTCCCCGACAGCGGCATCTCGGCCTCCAACATCCAGGTGACCACGGTGGCCGGGCTGGCCAACACCGAGCACACCGTGGTGCTCACCTGGAACGGCACCGCGACCGGTACCGGGCAGAACTTCTCCGTGTGCGGCGTGGCGGGCGAGAACACGACCGGCATCGTCGTCGACAACAACGCCAAGGCCGGGGCCTCCTCGGGCAGCTTCGTCACCGGCGCCACGACCGGCGCCAGCACCCCGCTCGGCGCGGCCTGGAACGGCGGCGAGGCCAACCCGTGCGACCTGCTGATCTACACCGCCGGGCCGAACGACGCGGCCAACAACGTCGCCCCGGACGTGTGGATGGCGAACGTCGCGAAGTTCATGAAGGCCGTCAAGGACACCGGCGTCCAGACCGGCAACACCGACATCATGATCGTCGTCCCGCACCTGGGCGTCCACGACGTGACCAACTTCGTCTACGCCGAGTACGCGAACCGGGCCGCCGCGATCGCCGACACCTACGGCGCGGCCGTCGTGAACCTGTGGCGCCTGGGCGAGAACAGCTGGAAGTACTGGTCCGACCTCGGGTACTGGGGCGACGCGAACAGCCCCGGGGCCGCCGTCGGCACCGACTCCGTCCACCCCAACGACGCCGGATACGCCCACATCACCGGGCACATCCTGTCCGTCGTCGACTCCTGATGCTGTCCCTGGACGCCTGACCCTCCCAAGGGGTGAGATCTCGACCCCTGGGGAGGAACCCATGACAGCAACTCCCGACTGGCGCCGCCTGACCGACATCGTGATGGCCGTCCCGGAGCGCATCTACGAGGGCTGGAACTCCAAGGTCGGCTACAACAACCTCACCATCTTCGGCAAGCAGTACGGCTGGGACGGCGTCGCCTGGTGCGTCATGTACGACTGGTGCATGTACGAGGACGCCAAGCTGGAGAAGATCGTCCCGAAGGTCGCCTCCGTCTCCGTCTTCACCGACTGGGCGAAGAGGAACAAGCAGTGGTCGGCGTACCCCTCCGTCGGCGCCTGGGTGAACTTCTCCAACGGCGGCCACACCGAGCTGGTCATCGGCTTCGACGAGACGTACGTCTACACCAAGGGCGGCAACTCGATCGTGGCCGGGGCCGCCGACGCCGGGCAGGGCAACGGCGTCTGGACCCACAAGACCGAGCGCCGCGCGGCCCGGATCGTGGGCTACTTCGCCCCGAAGTTCCCCGACGGCGTCTGCCCGCCCACCGCTGACCCGGCGGACCCTCGCGGCGGCAAGGCCGTGAAGTCCTGGCGCTACAGCAAGGCGGCTACCACGCCGTCCACCGGCACCCCGAAGCCGACCCTGCCCGCCTTCCCCGGCCGCTCGTACTTCCTCCTCGGAGCGAAGAACAGCCACGCCAAGCAGCTGCAGACGTGGCTGGCCAAGGGGAAGTTCGGCCCGGCGTACAAGGTCGGCCCGTCCGAGACCATGTCGCAGATCGACATCGACAAGGTCAAGGCCCTGCAGAAGCACTTCGTGTCCGCGCTCGGCCCGGCCGACGGCCTCTGCGGCCCGAAGACCTGGCAGTACGCGTTCGAGGTGGCGAACGGCCTGCGCAAGAAGTAACCCACCGTGACGGCCCCGGATTGCGACCTTTCGCCAATCCGGGGCTTTCGCGCTGTCGCGGGCCGAGTCACCACAGTCCAAGGGGTGAAGGACATATCACCGAGGAGTTGCGCATGAATCAGCCTGACCCCACGAGTCTGGGCGACCTGTGGACCATGATCCAGCGTGACTCGCAGCTCACCCGTGACGCCGTGAAAAGAGAACTGGACGACGTAAAGAAGCGTCTGGACACCTTCGTCACGAAGGACCACTTCGAGGCCGAGAAGCGCCTGCTGGAAGCCCGTATCCAGCACGCCGAGCAGGCCCTGGCCACCCTGGAGCGAGAAGCCCGGGAGCGCGCCCAGGGCCGGGCGCAGAGCCGCCGGGAGTTCGTCTACAAGGGGATCATCCCGGCCCTCGCGCTGCTCGTCGCCGTGATCTCCATCATCGTCGCCGCGAAGTAGCCCCTGTCCGCCGGGCCCTGACGAGGGCCAAGGGGCGAAGAGAACCCCCGAGGAGGACCACAGTGGGCATCCAGCCTGACATCCCGCAGCGTCGCACACACCAGACGCTGGGCGTGCAGCGCCTGGCCGTCCACGCCGAGGACTGGTGGGACTTCAAGCCGGGCCAGGCGGTCCAGACGACCGACGGCCTGCCGGGCACGGTCAAGGCGGTCCTCGACGGCCCCTTCCCGGGCTCCGAGGAGTACCAGGTCGAGCTGGACCGGGGCATGGGCGGCGGCGCCTACACGGCCAGCCAGCTGAGCCCCGCGTCGGTCGCCACGGCAGCCCTGGAGCAGACGGCGGCGGCGGACTATCCCGAGCTGGCCCAGATCCTCACCGAGCGGCCGGACCCGGCCGGGGTGCAGGTCTACGCCGCCAAGGGCAACCCCTTCGCCGACAAGGACGACTCGGACGACGAAGAGCCCGAGGACGACGGCGGCGACGACGACAAGGACGACTCGGACTCCGATGACGATGACGAGGAGGAGGACGACTCCGACGACAAGGACGACGACTCCCCGCCGTGGGTGAAGAAGGACGCCGCCTCCGTCTTCGCCTCCCTCATCGTCACGGCGGCGGCCGACGCGGACTTCCGCTTCCAGGTCACCTCCGCCTGGAAGGACGTCGTCACCAAGGCCAAGCGGATCCGCGCCGAGGGCGGCGTCCGCGTCACCCTCGCCTCCGACGGCCTGGTCTTCGCCGAGGTCAAGGGCGACACCGAGGTCTACGAGGCAGGCCTGCAGCGCCTGCCGAACAAGCAGGCCGTGCACTCCTGGTCGTGCGGCTGCAAGTGGGGCGCCTACCACTGGGGCGCCGACGACGACTTCAGCAAGTTCTCCGGCCGCATGTGCTCCCACGCGCTGGCCCTGCAGTACGAGGCCCAGTCCCGGGGTATGTTCGGCCGCAACGTCGGCATCGACGAGACCCGCCCTCACTGGGTCCCCCGCAAGGTCGTCGTCCGCTACGACATCGACGCCGACCAGCACCGCCTCGCACCGTCCACGGCCGCTCGGCGCGAGGCGGCGGTCAACCCCCACGGCATCTACCTGCGGTTCGGCGACTGGTCGCATGACGAGCGGTCCAACAACAACCTCACGGGCGGCAAGGAGGACGGGGTCAGCGTCTACGACCTCGACCACAGAGGCAACCCGATGGACCCCGACCCCGAAAATGAGACCGACCACTGGCCGAAGGAGGACATGCACGGCCGGATAGGGAAGGCTCAGGCTGACAGAAAGTGGGGCGATGACCGGCCCCACCAGCGTGCCCACCTCGTCACTGGCGACCACGTGGGATTTGGCGCAGACAACGAGCCCCTTCTGCAGAACGTAGAGCGCGTCGGCGACTGGATGGACCACAGGCACCACTTCATCCCAGAAGCCAACCCGCACCCCCTCGCCCGCAGCGAGGACCACGAAGACTACGAGCCGCCGGAGGTGCCTCCCAGGCATACCCACGTAGCGATCCTGGCGTCACCCCCACTCGACATCGCAGCCCACTCAACCGTGGCGGCCGGTGAGACTCGGGAGGAGGTCGAGCTGGCGCTGGGCGCGATTGGGGTGACTGCCTCGGTCGACAGCCCCTTCGGGGAGCCGTCCGGCACCGCCTATCAGCTGCCGAAGGCGCCGGGTGCGACGTCGCCGAAGTTCCCCTGGGAGAACCCCGCCTCGGCCGGTCCGCTTGCGGCGGCCGACCCGGTGGGCTGGAACCGGCGGCTGCCGCTGGAGTCGTTCGCGGCGCTGGACGACCAGCACTCGATTTTCGAGCCCGGCGGCACGGAGGCCGAGCTGAACGAGGAGCCGGAGGGCGCGCTGCCGTCCACGGACGGCGTGCAGCTCCCCTCCGACGACGAGGCACTGTCGCCGTCCATCGTGGCCGGGGCCGGTCTGCAGCGCCACGCGCTGAAGGACTTCACTCTCGCCCAGCGCGAGGAACTCATCAACGAGGGAGAGGGGGTCCGGGCCGCCAACCTGGACCTGCTGAAGATCGAGGGCACCCACTACGCCGACCTGGAGAGCATCCTGGCGGCACAGGAGGACGACACCACATGGCTGAGCTGATCGCGGGCGACGACATCCCCCAGGAGGCCGTCCGGCCCGGCTCCATCGACCCCTTCGGCGGCGACAGCCAGACCTTCACCTGGGGCCGCGACGTCCAGGTCGGCCAGCTGCAGGCGGAGCTGGACGCGGAGGTCGGGCCGGAGGTACGGATCGTCGTGGCGTTCCCGAGGGACGGTGAGGGCGAGGTGGTCGCGGTCGACGCGCAGAACCCGCTGACCGTGTACGTCACGCCGTCCTCGGCCGACGTGGCGGCGGTGCGCCAGCTGATGGGCGCGCACAAGCCTGACCCGTACTTCGGCATGTCCGACGAGGAGCGCCAGGACGCGCAGCTGCGTGAGAAGATCGCGGCCGGACAGGATCTGACGCAGCAGGAGATGCAGCGGGCGTTCCGCCTGCTCGTCGCCTGACCCGAACACGACGAAGGCCCTCCCCATCGGATGGGGAGGGCCTTCGTCGTACGGTCAGGCCGTCACGCGGCTGCGCCGGTTGAACTTGCCCATGACCACGGGGTCCCGGAGCGTCTTGCAGATCGGCAGGAAGATCCGTGTGGTCGCCAGCGGGTCGTCGGCCGGGGTGAGGATCGGGCAGCCCGGGTTCTCGGAGTGCGGCTTGCTGCCGCTGCGCTTGTAGTAGATGGCCATGTGCAGCATGTAGGCAGGGACGGCGTACTCGGGCAGCCCCAGCTCCCGGGCGGTCGCGGTGGCTTCGTTGCGCAGCTCTTCCGGGAGGTAGGAACGAAGGTGTATGGCGGCGTCGCAGATCTCGGTGACGCGGCGGTCCAGCCGGTGGTCCAGCCGCCTCCAGTTCCAGACGTCGGAGGTGTGGCGGTACAGCCGGTCGATCAGCCTGAAGAGTCTAGGGAAGCGCGGCAGCAGGTGGTCGACGGCCCACTGCTCTCGCCGGTTGAGGTAGATCACGGTGGGCACGGCGTAGGTGAGGGTTCGCCACATCGGCCGCAGGTCGTTCATGGCCTCGTGCATCCTGACCCTCAGGGACATCCGCTCCCACAGCGGGACGGTGACGCCGAACAGGGTGAGGAGGACGAAGCCGGAGAGCGCGAAGGCGGAGGCGACCTCGACGAAGACGTCGCCGCCGAGGAACGGCTTGTCGAACAGCCGCACGACCAGATATCCGATACGCAGCAGAGCATAGGTGGTGCAGAACAGGCAGCCGACCGCCATGGCCTTCATGCCGCGCACGAAGGCGTTGCTGACGTGCGTGGCGCGGCTGGCGGAGGAGAACATCGCGGCGGCACAGATCGTGCCGAAGACCTGGTACGAGTAGAACAGGATCAGGTGCATCGAGCCGCCGAGGTGACCGGCCTGCAGGAAGAGGACGTTCTCACTCTCGCCGGGGACCCGGATGGTGTACGGAAACAGGACGATGCTGGCCAGGATGACCAGCGCGGTCACCACGCGCCGGAGGCGGCTGGTGATGAGCCTGCGGTAGAGGGGCTCAGGCTTGCCGTCCATGCGACCCGGAACCACGGTGGAGACCCACCGGAGCATGAGGGAGATGGTGCACAGGCCCAGGATCCGTTTGACCAGCAAGGTCCCGTCGTCGAGGTGGGTTGCCTGGTCGACGAAGGTCTCGACGTAGCTGATGCGCAGCGCCATGGTGGCGTCCAGGGTGAGCAGGAAGAACCACAGGGAGCGGCTCTTGCTGTTGCGGACGGCGGCGGGCAGGCGTCGCAGGACTTCGAGGCTCAGCGGGACGACGGAGATGAAGGAGACAAGGTCAGGTGGTGTGGCGGTCACCAGTACTCGTTTCGGGTGTCGAGGCTCTCTTGCAGATTGCCGATCAGGCTGGCGCCCGGAGGGAGAGTCCGCGACAGCCAGTCTTCCGCGTAGTAGCTGAAGGCCTCCGCATGCTGTTCTCGCGGATCGCTGAAGTCGGTGCGGCACATCGCGTCCGCCCACAGCCCGGAGGTCTCGCTGGCGGGGCAGACGCTCTGGAACAGCCGGACCATGTCCTTGAGGCCGATCGGGTCCGGGTTGTCCCCGTTGACCATGTGGCCCAGCTCGTGCGCAACTATCCGGCGCTCGTGCATGCCGGACGCGCCGGGATGGATCCAGACAAGGTCCACGCCGTCGGCGGTGAGCCACATGCCGCTCGGGCCGAAGGGAGAGACGACGTTAGCGTCGCGCTGGAGAACGAGACGTTTCCCTCGCACTTGACGGGTGTACTCGCGCAACAGCAGCTCAGGGGTCCTGGGTTGGGCTGGAAGGACGAGGCCCTGGAGAGCCTTGTCCCAAACGTTCTTCTTGTCCCGGCCCAGCCTGAACTTCACAGCGCCCCCTCGTGTCTCAATCCCGCCCTTGCCATATTCGGCCTCCAGCGTATGCCAAGGGGCTGACAGTGGCGGCTCAGGAAGCGGAATTTCCCTTGGCGCGCTTGATGACCTCCAACTGCATGAGGATCATGCCCCTGGCCTCCCTCGGGTCCATCTCGCTGGCTCCCCGCATGAGGGCCATAGCCAGTTGCGGAGCGTCCTCCTGCCCGGCCTCCTTCATCGTCCTGACGAGCTGGGCGACGACGACCATCAGCTCGACCTCGTCCTCAAGGACCGACGTCTCCGGGGTTCGCTCGTCGCCCTCGAAGAAGTAGGCGGGACTGATCTTGAAAAAGAGAGCGAGGTACTGCAGGACGTTCTTGGTCGGGTTGCGCCGCCGACCGTTGAGCATGTCGTTCAGGTACTGGCGGTTCAGCACCGGCCGCTCAGATTGATGCCTCTCGGCGTACAACCTTGAGACGCCCTCGGCGATCTCACCAATGTCGTACTGCTTTTTGTCTTCCCGGAGCTTGAGGTACCTCAGCATCCGGAGTTTGTTGGCGAGCGGGCCAAGCTCGGGCTCGTACACGGGCGGCTGCATCAGTCGCCCTCCCCTCATTTAAAAAAGTTGCCCCCACGGATGTCTTAAGTATAGCGGCGATGTCGACATCAGCGGCACGACCCCCCAGAAGTTGAACTTTCTCGCGTCTGAAGTTGACACGGACGGAGGTGCGGGACGTACGATTCCGTTCACTGGCAGGAAGCAGACAGACGGACGGATGGGGGCAGGGTGACGGTCGCGACGCATGAGGCGGACACCTCTCCGTTCCTGTCCAGGAGCGGAGTTGCGACGGCAGGGAGTGAGACCACTCACTCGGCCCGAGGAGCACTCGTGGTGCAGACCCCCGCAGTCGTCCGTACGATCACCCCCGTCATCGCGGGTGGGATCATCTCCTTCTTCGCCGCCCGTGGCGTCCAGGTCGACGGCATCGGCCGCGACTACCTGGCGTCCGGCCTCACGATCGTGATCACGGCCGCGTACTACCTGATCCCGCTCGTGCTCGAATCTCGCTGGCCCAAGATCGGCGTCCTGCTCGGCTCCACCGCCAGGCCGATGTACCCAGGACGACACCGTAGGGCCAGCCCCAGTCCGGCGACCGCCACGTCGGACAGCTCCGGAAGAACAGCCGTAGACCGCCAACTGCCGCTGAAGTAGACCGGAGGTAGGACCCCGGCCGACCACACTTCCCTACCCAGGAAGGTCGGCCGGGGTCCTCTCATGTGCAGCGGGAGAGGGCTGCTCTCGTCTCGATAACGGCGCCGGGGCCGAGAGGTAGCGGCTTCTTCGCTGCAGATTCTCGACGGGATGTCCGGTGGCCGGATCAGGCCCGCCAATACGTTAACACCGGCCTTACGTAATTCCCCGAGGGGCTCCGTCCTCTCCACGGCTCCTACACAAACCACGTCTGCCCTCAATACGCAGATGCATGCCGTCCTGTTCAGAACCGTTTGAACCTCCTCAAGGGGCGAGGGCGCACCATGCGCCGCCGCCCGCTCAGGAGGACCCGGTGTGCTGAAGTTCGCCACGGCCCAGATCATCGCCGCCAGCCTCGGCGACCAGCAGCGTGTCACCAAGGCGGCTCACCGGGCCGTCTTCCAGTACGACGCGCGGCCGGGCTACCTGTACGTGCGCTCTCGGGCGATCTCCTCGCGGTGCAACGACAACTGGGACGAGTTCCCCGCCGACGAGATCGCGGCGTCCTACCGGACGTTCGTCGGCAAGCCGGTCTTCGTGAACCACAAGAACGACAACCACCGCAGGTCGCGCGGCGTGATCATCGACGCGGCCCTCCACGAGGACAAGAACCCCGACGGCTCGGCCGACACCTGGGCTGAAGTCCTGATGGAGATCGACGCCAAGAACTTCCCCAAGCTGGCCAAGGCGATCCTCAAGGGCGAGATCGACCGCACGTCGATGGGCTGCGACGTCGAGCGCTCCGTGTGCTCCGCCTGCGGCAACGTGGCGACGACCCCGGCCGAGTACTGCGCCCACATCCCCGGGCTGAAGGGCAAGCGGATCTTCCGGCACACCGCGTCCGGCCAGCGGGTCGGCGAGCTGGTGCGAGAGACCTGCTACGGGCTCAGCTTCTTCGAGAACTCGGTCCTCGTCGAGCCCCCGGCCGACCCCACCGCACACTTCCTCGGCGTGGACTCCTCCGGCCTGGGCAAGGCCGCGTCGAAGGCCGCCGCGATCGATTTCAGCGAGTTCGACCACGAGGACGATCTGAAGGAGGAGCCGGACGAGGAGGAGAACAAGGCGCACACCCCCACGCCTGCCTCCCAGCCCGCCCAGCACCCGGCACCGGCCGCGCCGCGCGTCCCGAACGAGGGCACCGCGCACGACACTCAGCGACGTCGTGACGTCGTGACCCAGTCGAAGCCATTCGAGCCGCTCAAGCCGAGCCTGAACACCCTGCAGGCCGAGGCGGGAAGCTACAGGGTCGACCACGAAGCCCCCACCGCCGAGACTGGGCACCCGCTCCACGAAGTCAGCGAGCACGCCCCTGACGACCATGTCAGCATCTACCGCGCAGTCCCCCAGCACATCTCCGAGATCAACCAGGGCGACTGGGTCTCCACGCACGGAAACTGGACACAGGAGCGCGCCGACTCCAGCAAGGGGTGGCACGTCCTGCACGCACGCGTCCCAGCCCGGCACGTCCACGTAGACCGCACGAGCAAGGACACCGACGAGGCTGGCTACCAGGGCCCTTCCTTGCGCGGCCCCGGCGTTGGCCGCTCTACCCACGGAGGCGAGTGGGACCAGGGGCGTCTCTTCGAGGGGAGTCGAAAGACGGCGGCCGGGCCGCAGTTCGAGAACCCGGCCGATCACCCGTGGTTCAAGCAGGCCAAGCTGAGCCATGAGCACGTCCTGAACCACTGGAACCAGGCCACCGACGAGGAGAAGAAGCAGGGCGCCCGCTGGTACTCCGATGCACACCACGTCGCCAGGTCGATCGCGAAGCTGAACCCGGACATCACCGACGACAAGGAGGCCGCGCACAAGGGCGCCGGTGTCCTGTCGGCGTACAGCCCGCAGCAGAACTGGTGGGCCAACCAGCACAACGCGGCGAGGAGCTTTGTCGATAAGAAGGCTGTCGGCAAGGGGGAGGGGTTGATGGTCATGTCCTCTCACGCCAACGCCGCTCAGCGGATTATGGACGGCGAGGACCATCAGAAGGTCCTCAAGGGTCCCAAGACGGCTGATTTCGCGCACCTGATCGAGCACGCCGGGAACAAGCCCCAGGGCGACGAGGACGCCGCAGCGGGCAAGCCCCGCGAGCACTCCGACAAGGTGGTCGTCGACCGGCACGCCTTGTCGGTCGCGGCCGGGCGGCGCCTCAGCGCGGACGACTCCAAGGGGTTTCCGTCCGGCAACCGGCACTACTACGAGCACGCGGCCTCGCACTTCCGCACGGCCGCAGCCGTCATCTCCGACCGCGAGGGGCGCAAGGTGGCGCCGCACGAGGTGCAGGCGACTACCTGGCTGACCCGCCAGCGTCTGAACGCGTCCGAGGACGAGAACTCACCGGGCGGCAAGGGGCGCCAGACCGTGCAGCGCAACCAGCGCGAGCAGTGGAGGGGCCTGGCCGGTGAACACACCCCGCATCTGCAGGATGAAGGGAACTCCCACGTGGCCACAGTCATTGACGCCACGTGCATCGACCACGACGGCACGATCCGTGCCGAGGCGTACGGGGAGGTCAAGGCGCCGCAGGACGTGGACACGCTGCGCGAGGAGAACTGCCCCGTCTGCGGCGACAAGGACACCTACGACGGTCAGTCCTGCCAGATCTGCGGGTTCATCAGCCCGCCCGCCCAGTTCCGCGACCCGGACCTGGACATGGCCAAGCGCCTGGACCTGCGCAAGCAGGTCGTCGATCCCTCCCTCGTCGACAACAACGGGGAGCTGCAGCGCGTGGACGAGGGCGGCGACGCCATGCCGCAGGACGGGCAGGACCCGAACGCGCCCGTCGACCCCAACGACCCCACCGCGCAGGGCGACCCCAACGACCCGAACTCGCAGTTGATGGATCCCGACCAGCTCGACGAGAACGGCCTGCCGCCGTCCCCGTACGGCGACCAGGCCCTGGACGGCACGCAGCAGGGCCCGGCGGTCTCCGACCGCAACGGCGACGGCATGATCCAGCCCCACGAGATCGACATGGACGGCAACGCCAACGTCCAGCAGGACGTGGTGGACCCGGGCCAGGGCGGGCAGGCCGGGCCGCGCGAGCTGCCGGGCTGGGGCAAGGACCGCACCGGCGACTCCTTCACCCCCGGACCGGACATGCCCTACCGGCCCGACGACCCGTCCAACCCGAACGACACCCTGGGCCAGGACGACGACGACCGCGACCAGATGGGCATGCCGACCTCGCCGATGATGGGTCGGCCCGGCGACGGCATCGCGGACCTGATGTGCGGCAGCTGCGGCTTCGCGGCCGACGCCACCCCGCCCCAGAGCCAGAACATGGGCGACCCCATGGCGTCCACCGACGGCGTGGTCGACGGCGACGTCTGCCCCAGCTGCCAGCGCGGCCAGCTGCTGACCCCCGGCGAAGTCAACTCGACCTATTCCCAGGCTCCTGCTGTTGAGCGTCCCGCCTACAGCTGACAAGGGGTGAAGACCGCCCACGGTGCCCGCCGTGAGCGCCCGTCTCAGAAGGAGATCAGTATGAGCCGACCGCTCATGGCAGCTCTGCAGGCGCAGCAGTCCGTCATCGACGAGCTGCGTGCCAACAACGCCATCCTGGGTCAGCAGATCGCGCTCATCGCGCGTCTGGCCGGTGTCAGCACCGAGGTCAACGCGATCGGTGCCAAGACGGCCGACATCGCCAACCCGGCCCAGCCGATCCCGGACCCGGGCGAGCAGGCGCCCTCCGAGACCACGGAACAGGCCGCCACTCCCGAGACCAACGACGACGTGCGCAGCCCGGGTCAGACCGGCAACTCCACGCAGGGCGTCCCGGCCGCGTCCACGGACACCGCGCTCACCCCCGGCGGTACGCTCCCGGCCGAGCCGTACGGCAACCTGCAGGACGTCACCGCGCCGGTCTCCGGTACCAACACCGGCGAGCTGAGCCCCGAGCAGACCCGCATCGAGACCGACGTCCGCGTCGACAACCCGATGGTGCCCGACGTCGCGTTCCCCTGGACCATCTCGGACAACCAGTCCAACAGCAACCCGCCGAGCACCGGCGAGATGAGCCACACCAGCAGCGGATCCCCCAGCCGCACCCACGCCTGCCTGCGGCTGGCCCGCCTGAAGGTCCAGGCCGGTATCGCCACCGGCGACGACCTCACCCTGGCCGCCTCCCTGGAGGCCGACACCGGCCTCACCGACCAGCTCATCAACCACGAGATCAGCATCCTGACCGGTGTCGTGCGCACCGCGACCAGGACGGTCGCCCCGGACGCCCCGGCCCCGCGCACGGTGCGCTCGGCCGCCCGCGTCGCGCCGTCCCTGGCCTCCCAGTCCACGGCCACCAGCACCGCCCGGGAGCACATCGCCGACGGCGACATGTTCCTGTAAGCCCCCCATGGCAACGGGCCCGGCCACAACGGCTGGGCCCGTTGCTGTACCCGGCGCAGAAAATTCCTTGCCAACTCTCCCTGTCTCGTACCCATCAGCCGCCCGTAGGGGGTGAAAGCGGCCTGCCGGTCCTGGCAGCCAGCCGAGACACAGGAGGGCTCGCACATGATCCGCGTCCGGGCGGCCAACGCCCACATCAAGCGCACGTTCCGCCCGACCTACGCATGGACGCAGGCGACCCCGAAGGCGGCCTTCCTCGACCCGGCCTGGGACCGCAGCGTCCTGATCTACCCGGGCATGGTCCTCATGCGCAAGGGGGGCGAGCTGGTCAGCCTGATCGACGGCACCGGCCTCCCCTACGGCTTCGCGGCCGACTACGTCGGTGGTGACGGCTTCGACCCGCTGCTCGACGTCGGCGTGAACGCCACGGCGGTCTGGGTCTTCGGTGCGGACGCCGAGGCCGAGATCCTCGCCCCCGCGTTCGACTCGACCCTCACCTGGACCGACCCGACCAACGGCACCGAGCTGCTCGTTCACGCGCAGACCACCGGTGCCAACCGAGGCAAGCTCGTGCCCGCCGGAACCTCCGGCGCCTCCTCGCAGCCGGTGGCACGCCTGCTCAAGGTCAACAGCCCCAGCAAGATCACCATCGGCGGCCTGCGCTAAGCGCGCCCGAGAGCCGAGCGAGAGGAACGAGAAAACACCATGACCGCAGCGCTCCACGCTGGGCACAAGGGCGGCGTCACCGCCAAGAAGAGCGACGACTACGTCAGCGACATCATCAGCCGCCGCGAGAGCCAGGGCAACGCCCCCCTCTCCACGCAGGCCAAGATGCAGCGCCTCCAGTCCGTCGTCTCCGACCAGACCAACGGCATCAAGCGCCTGGGCGTCGGCATGATCGGCCCCATCCAGCTCAAGCTGCGCTACCAGGGCATCACCCGCAACGTCCTGGTCGAGGACCCCTGCACCCCGGGGACCCCCGTCGAATACGACGTGTGGGATGACCTCGGCCAGGCGTACATGATGTCCGGTACCGAGGGCGAAGTCCGCATCACGCCGTTCGAAGGCAAGCGGATCCAGGTGCGGTTCTTCCGCATCGCCTCGCGCCCGGCGATCCGCAAGGAGGACCTCCTCTACCTGCGGATCAACGCGGTCGAGCAGGCCCAGGACGAGACGAAGCAGGCGATTCTCAAGCAGGAGGACTCGCGCCTCGTCACGATCCTTCAGGCGGCCATCGCGGACTACACGGGCCGCGCCGACCACACGGTCACGCCGAACCACGTCGTGACCGAGGCGAGCGGCTACCTGACCCCGGGCTCGCTCTACTCGGCGGTCTCCCTGACCGACATGCACGAGCTGCAGTCCAGCCGCATCCTGATCAACCCGATGGACTACCGGGACATGTACCGGTGGGACATCAACCAGACCGGCTGGGCTTTCAAGGACCGCGTCGTCGCGGGCGAGACGATCACCTCGTTCGGCGAGTTCCAGATCCAGCGCTCGATCGTCATCCCCCAGGGCGAGACGTTCCTGACGCCGGACCCGCAGTTCCTGGGCGTCTTCCCGGTCCTGTACTCCCTGGACGTCGAGGAGAACCACCGCGTCGAGTCCTTCTGGAAGGGCTGGGTCTTCGACGAGATGATCTCCATGCTCATCCTCAACCCGCGCGGCCTGGCCAAGATCGTCAAGTCGTAACGGCCGATGCAGGACCAGACGCCCCGGGGAGAGATCCCCGGGGCGTCTGGCATGATCGAACAGCAGAGGCCCCTCTCTCATCAACAGTGAGAGAGGAGCCTCTGCGTGCCTGCCATACCTTGGGGGTGGGCCGCCACGGTTAGCTCGGGGTCTTCGTCTGTGCAGGCGGACGGACGAACCTCGCGAGCCCCTCACCCCCGAGGGGGTAAGGGGATCACTCGATGGCGCGCTGTGGGCTGGTCATCTCGGCGGGTGACATGTTTTCACTCTGACACATTCGCAGCACGATGTGTAGTCGATCTCTCCATTTTAGTAGCCCTGCGATTGTTTTTAGCCAACCTGCTGTCCCCGGGCGCGTCGCCCGCCTTAGGGGGTGAGGGTTTGTGGTGGGCCCTCGTGCGGCTCCGTTCTCCGGCCGCCCACTCAACCCCCGGACTCCCTTCCGGGGGTTGAGTGCTGTCCGGGGGCCGGTGGCGCCACCAAGGGGTGACGGATGGCTTCGTGTCCTCATCCCCTAGTTCTGGAGGCAGTCATGCAGGTGCAGCGGATCCAGGTCAGCAACCCCTCCCCGGAGGTGGTCGTCCTCACGCCGGACCCCGAGAAGCCCAAGTCGTACCTCCGTTTCGACGGCAAGGGCGATGTCGAGGGCGGTGACGTGCAGTTCCTTGCGCGCGACACCGTGCTGCAGACGCCGGTCATCAAGGCGGTCAAGCGGGGTGTGCTGACGATCGACACCGATCTCGGCGGCGACGAGGAACTGGAGCTGCTGCTGCGCGTGACGCCCGGCGCGAGGGTCGACCGTACGCCGAGGGCCCTGACGGCCACGCGCGTGGTCTACCAGTACGACGACGAGGCCGAGGTCTACAACCGCGTCGAGAAGGACATCCCCGTCATCGTCGAGCCTCTCGTAAGGGTGTGACCCACGCATGAGCATGAGTGACAACGAGCGGCGGCTGCTGTTCTCGGGAACCCTGGACACCTCGGGCATCGGCGGCGGCCCGCACGAGTTCCTGGCCGAGGTCTCGGAGGCCTGGGGCGAGCCGGGCCTGGAGCCCGAGGTGGAGCCTGAACCTGAGATTCCCGGCTGGTCGGATGCGACGCCGGACGGCAGCGAGCACCGAGTGCCCGAGAAGCCTGCAGAGCCCGCCGCGCCTGCGGTCAAGCAGACGGCGGCGCAGAAGCGCGCGGCGGCCAAGAAGGCCGCATCCACGGAGCAGGCGCCCGCGCCTGCTGACAGCTAAGAGAGGGGGCTGCGATGGCCGCGACGGATCAGAGCAGCACGTACGAGACTGACGGTGCCATCGGCACCAAGGGCGCTCCGGTCCCGGCTCCGGTCCCGGTCACGCAGCCCGACACCAGCGGTGTGGGCCTGGTGAACAGCAACGGCTGGGCCCCGGCCAACACGGGCCTGACGGAGTCGCCGGAGACCCTGGCGTCGACCGTCGTGAGCGTGGAGCCGCCTTACAAGGCGCCTCCCGGCCCGGTGCCCGGCGGCAACAAGGACACGACGCTCACGGACAGCCCGGTCGGCAACGGTACGGACGGCAACGCGCTGAACGCGGCGCTGGCCCTGACCGGAACCCAGGAGACTGGCTCGTTCGGGGCGGTCCCGGCCGGATCCGCGCTACTGCCGGTCGCTCCGGCCGCGCCGACGCTCATCTCCGGGGACCGCTTCGTACGGGTCTCCTGGGCGGCCGTGGCCGACCCGCACGCCTCCGCCAAGGTCACGCAGTACGTCGTCGAGGGCGACACCGGCGGCCACACGTACGCGCCGCGCGCGGCCAGCCCGACGGTGAAGGTCGAGAACGTCACCGGCGGCCGTCCGCAGAAGTACCGGGTGGCGGCCGTGAACAAGAACGGCCACGGCCCCTTCGGTCCGTGGTCGGTGGCGTCGGTGTCGCCGACGAACGAGGACCTGGTGCGGCCCACGTCGCTGGCGGCCGACAACGCGGTGAACCCGATCTACCGCCAGGACGGCACGATCGTGCCGGGCTCGTACGGGCGCCCCACCGCCCCGGGCAAGCCGACGGTGGCGGCCGGTGCGACGACCACGGCCAACGTGACATGGACGGCGCCGACGTCCGGGCAGCCGTCGGGCGGCTACGACGTCAAGGCGTCGTCGGGCCAGACGGTCCACGTCGGTCCGGCCCTGCTCACGGCGAACGTGCCGGGCCTGACGCTCGCGGCGTCGGTGACGTTCACCGTGACGGCCGTGGGTCAGCTGGCCTCGACGGTGTCTCCCGCGTCGAACGCGTTCACCGTGGTTTAGGCGGTGTCCGGGCCCGGAATTACCGCCCGGACCAGAGCGCCAGAGTGAATCCGGATACAAGAGCCCTGACCGCGACAGACAGCCCCGCTCCATGACTCCGGAGCGGGGCTGCTTGCTGTTCAGGCGCCGCCTGCTGGCCGAAGGGGCGGAAGGCGACCGCGAGGAGACAAGGCATGTCCGGTACGACACCCAGGCTCGGCCTGAAGACGTTCGATCAGTCCGACCCGTTCCTGCGGGGGGACTTCAACGACAACTCGTCCCGCATGGACGCCTATCCGGGCGCCTTCATCTGCACGTCGGCGTCGCGCCCGGCCTGGGGTCCGGCCCAGTCGGGCATGCGGATCTACGAGACCGACACCCGGCGCGAGATGGTGTGGACGGGCACGGCCTGGCGTGAGCCCCTGCCCGCGCCGCCGCTGTGGCCGGGGTACGTGCAGCCCGAGATCTCCATGGGCCACGACACGCACGTCTACTACAAGCTCGCCACCTTCAACGTGAACCGGCCGGGCGCTCTGTACGTCGACATGTCGGTGACGTTCCAGGTGCAGTCGCTCTACACCATGAACGCCCACATGCGCCCCCAGGTGGACGGCAACGACTGCTCGCTGGGCTCCGGCACGGCGTCCTTCATGCGCGTGCCGCAGACCAACACCTCGGGCACCGGCTGGTCGCGGCAGTGGACGGTGCCGGTCCAGGGCCTGCGCGCGGTCGGCGTTGGCTCCCACAACTTCGGCCTGCACTTCTTCACCACCCCGACCTCCGTCACCAAGCAGGGCTCCCTGCGCCTGGTGAGCGCGCGCGGTGTCGCCCAGCTGGTCAACAGCTCGGACACGTGATGGACGAATACACGGACAGGGCGTACGTATCGCGGTACAGCGCGGCCGAGTTCGGCCTGCGGGTCATGCGCCAGGGCGTGCCGGGCGACGCGGACGGCACGGTCACGGCAACGCTGGTGCACGACAACACGGCGGCCACGGAGGTCTTCTCGCGGGAGCCCGACCACCCGGCGACCGGCGAGTACACCGTGCGCCTGACGTCCAAGGAGACAGCCACCGTCGGCCCGTACATCCTGGTGTGGGAGTACCAGGTCGACGGCACCGCCGAGGAGTGGCGGGTCTGGCTGGAGGTCGGCAAGTCGGCCCCCGAGTACGACCCTCTGGTCGAGGACATGAAGGGGATCATCGAGACGACGTGGAACCGGTTCAGCGACCTGTTCGATTTCGCGACCGAGGGCCCTCACCTGCAGACGTACATCCAGTCGAACTTCGGGCGCAACCGGCTCGCGCAGCTGCTGCGGATCGCGGTCGGCCGCCTCAACACGGTGGCGCAGCCCTTCCAGTCCTACACGATCGACGGTGACGGCGGCGCCTCGTTCCCGGTCGCCCGCTGGGGCTCGCTGCTGGAGTCGGCGCTGTACGTGGAGTGCCTGCGGCACCTGATGCGCTCCTACGTGGAGCAGCCCGAGGTGCAGTCCGGCTCCGGAGTGTCCCGGCTCGACCGGCGGGACTACCTGGACCGCTGGGGGATCATCCTGCAGGGCGAGGAGGCAATCCTCAAGCAGCAGCTGGACCACTTCAAGATCGCGAACATGGGGCTCGGCCGCGCCCGGGTCCTCGTCTCCGGCGGAGTCTGGGGCCGCTGGGGTCCGACCCGCATGCCGCTGTCCGCCGCCGCCCGGCCGCGCTGGCTCACCCGGATGTACTGAGAGGGAAATCTGATGGCTTATACCGTCGTCATCAAGGCGGGGCTGACGAACGTGGTCCTGCCCAACGGCACCATGTACCAGGCCGGTGACACCGTCATTCTGACCGACGAGCAGTTCGGCGTGATGCCCGCTGCCACGAAGACGGCTGTGCTGCAGTCCTCGGTGATCGTCGCCGTCCCGGCGAGCTGATGTCTTACGTGCGCGGGCGCTACGTCCGCAGCCAGCAGAACTGGGCGGTCGAGCAGGAGCGGCTGCGTCACGAGCAGGCGCTGTGGTCGCTCGGCGAGAACGTCCTCTTCTGCCTGCTGTGGACGGCCCGGGACCACGACGAGGGCCTGGTCGGCCTGTGCCCTACGTGCGCCAACGACCGCGTCTCCAAGGCCTACGGGCAGCCGTCGCGGAACAAATGCCCGGACTGCTTCGGCACGCGCTTCGAGGGCGGCTTCCGAGCACTGATCGTGCGCCCGGCCATCTTCACCGACGCCGACGACAGCCAGTCCTTCACCGCGCGCGGCGTCGTGGCGCCGCAGGAGGTCCACCTGGAGACCACCTCGGACTTCCGGGCACACTCCGGGGACTACGCGATGCGGGCCACCGGCGAGCGCCTGCAGCTGCGCGCGCCGCAGCGCACCACCCTGCGCACCGGCTTCGGCACACCCCTGCAGAGCGAGGACGGCACCGCCTACAACCTGTCGCGCGCGGCCGTCGAGGACTCCACATCGGTGGCCTACGACATCCCGCCGGACACCGACTCCCTCGTGACGATCCTGTCCCGATCCGGGGCGGTACCGCCCACTTTCGGCGATGTGGAAGTAATTCGGGCTCCGCTAATTCCGCTGTACGAGCGAGACTGAGCGGCGTACCCGCCAAGAATCCACCATGTGAGGCCCCGTTGACCCAGATCACCATCCGCAACGACGTCACCGCCGAACTGGTCAAGCACGCCGCCGAGGACACCGACGTCACCTTCGCCGCCCGCGTCTCCACCATCGGTGGAGAGAGTCGCTTCAACGAGGCGACCGAGGAGGACAGCGGCCTGATCAACTACCTGATGCGCGACCGGCACGGCAGCCCCTTCGAGCACAACTCGATGACCTTCTACGTCGAGGCGCCGATCTTCGTCTTCCGCGAGTTCATGCGCCACAGGGTCGGATTCTCGTACAACGAGGAGAGCGGCAGGTACAGGAAGCTGGAGCCGGTCTTCTACGTCCCTGCGCCGGACCGCAAGCTCGTCCAGAAGGGCAAGCCGGGCCGGTACGAGATGGTCGAGGGCACGGAGGAACAGTTCCTCATGACCCGGGACCTGCTGGCCGAGAACTCGTACGAGTGCTACCACATGTACCTGACGCTCCTGGAGGCGGGCGTCGCGCGCGAGGTCGCCCGTGTGGTGCTGCCGCTCAACACCTTCAGCTCGATGTACGTCACCTGCAACGCGCGGTCGCTGATGCACTTCCTGGGCCTGCGCACGACGCACCCCGACGCGAAGGTGCCGTCCTTCCCCCAGCGGGAGATCGAGATGGTGGCCGAGCTGATGGAGGCCAAGTGGGCCAAGCTGATGCCGCTCACCTACGAGGCCTTCAACAAGAACGGCCGCATCGCACCGTAGACACACCGAAGGGCACATCCGTCTTTGACCCTTGGGAAGAGGCTCCGGATGTGCCCTTGGAGGACGTGCCCCATCCCTGAGACACGTTCGGAGCCTAGCACTGTCCATGCCCTCCCGGTCGCCCGAAGAGGTGACGGGAGGGCGTTGTCATGCCGCAGGCTGAAGTCGCCGAGGTGCACCTGGTCACGCACCCGGACCGCATGATCATGATCGAGAAGGACCTGCGCCCCAACCAGGCGCGCGCGGCGGCCCGGGATGCAGTGCGTCTGGCCCGGCGGGCGATGCCGAAGATGTCGGGCGCGGCGGCGCGCGGAATGCAGCCGCTGTACGGCAAGGGGTACTTCGGGATCTCATGGTCGACCGAGATCGTCTGGTACCAGGACCACGGCACGAAGCCGTTCACCATGCGGAGCCTGGCCGGGAAGGTCATCCCGATGTGGATCGACGACCCGACCGGCCAGGAGCGGCGCGACAACCCGAAGGCGAAGACCCGGGTCACGGAGTCCGGCAAGATGCAGGTGCTGATCTTCCGGCGGGCGGCGCTGATCGGCCAGCGCAAGAAGGTCTACAAGCGCGACCCGAAGACCGGCCTGAAGGTCCTGGTGTCCGACAAGCCCGCCTCGTACCCGGGCGCCCCTGGCCGGATCGCGTGGCGGGAGGCGTCGCGGCCGTGGACCCGGACCGGCAAGCGGCCGGGCGCGATCCACCCGGGCAACGTCGGCGTCCGCTGGCGCCACCCGGGGCTCAAGCCGCGCAGCTTCCTGAACACGTCGATGACGGCCGCCGCGCAGAAGGCGGACATGCTGCCGTCGCGGGTCTACATCGCCGACAAGGGATGGCGGAACTACGTCCGCCTCCATGGTGAGGAGTTCAAGTGAGGGTGTTGGGGACTTTTTGGCGAGCCGTACCCTAACGCTTCGCTGTCGCCCGGCGGACCGAGAGGTGGGCGGCTGCGTCCGTTGGCCGTGAGTCCCACTGCGCGGCTGAAGGTGCCCCAACTGCGGCTAAGCACCGGCAGGCTACCACGCGTGAGCCTGTCCGCCCCTTCTCCCGCGCCCCAAGGGGTGACGGAGGAGAGGCGCACGTGTATGTGACCAGGGTCAAGACGCTGCCGATCGAGGCGCTGCACGCGGCGTTCGACGATCAGTACCCCGTGGCGGAGTTCCGGGGGCTGCACTGCAGCCTGGAGTATCCCGTGCGGGCGGTGAACCTGCCCGAGGTGTGGGTGCGCTACTCCGACTCGGCGCCGCTGCGGCAGTCCGGCGTCGCGCACGTCGAGGACGAGCACCCGGTCTCCGGCGGGAAGATCGAGCCGTACACCCGCTGGCGTTTCGAGGGCTCGTGGGAGTTCGTGGTGGTGGCGCTCTCCAGCGTCGAGCGGGACCGGGTCTACGACGAGCTGATCTCGACCATCGCCTGGAGCGGCTTCGACACGGTGCGCGGCCGGTTCCGCAAGTACCTGGAGACCAACGACCTGATCGACCTGACCGTGCGTACGGACCAGATCGAGTCGACCGGCGAGAACGCGGAGCCCGGCACGCCGTGGGGTACGGACGAGGTGCTGTACGAGCGGACGCTGAACGTTGACCTGATCGGCGACTTCGTGCCGAACCCGCAGACCGGCGTCATCGTGCCCCTGTCCAGGATCCAGGTCGTGCCGACGGCGGACCTCTCTCTCGACACCGAGGCGCGCGGCGAGGGCTTCGACGCCTGGCACTAGGGCCAGAGCATGGGCGCTTCCTCCAGCAGCTGGCGCTTGAGCGCCGGATTGACGATGGAGATGATCATTTCGATGCTCGCGGAGCTGGCAGCAGGCCACAGGATGGAGCGGGCCTTCGCATACTTCGCCTCCAAGCGCTCGCGCTGTGCTGGGGAGAGCGCTCGGACTCGGTCAGGACGGCTGTTGTGGGCGTTGTCGGCGATCTTCACCAGCGTGGCGTCACGGTCGGTCGCGATCCGCTTCAGCTTCTCTGTGTAGGACCTGTCGTCGTTCGTGACGAACTCGACGATCCTGACGACGGAGGCCGGAACGCCACGCTGCAGGAGCCGCTCGAAGGTCCAGGGGGTGTCTTCGACGATGTCGTGCAGGAGCCCGGCCATCTGCAGCTCCCAGCCGAAGGGGGCAAGACCGGCGGCCACCGCGCGGACGTGCTCGATGTACGGGACGCCGATCTTGTCGGTCTGGCCAAGGTGGGCCTCTGCGGCAAAGCCGTCTGCTTCTTCGAGGGTAATCACACCTCATTGAACTACCAGAACTACCAGCTCAACTACCAGGAATTACCAGATTAGTAGTTGAACCCCGAAAGCCCTCCCCGGGCCGCCAAGCACTGGGGAGGGCTTTCTCTGAACAGAGGCCGCCAAGCACTCCGTTCACCATCGTTGTGGGCCAAAACTAGCAGGGGTTGCTGTCCGTCAGGACCACTTCGCCCCAAGGGGTGACAGCTGACCGACGCGACTGGTGGGTGGCATGCCCGACATCTCTTCCTCGACGTACACGCCGCCTGGCGTCTACGTCAGCGACGAATCGACTCCGGCGGTCACCCCTCGGTCGGTAGCGACCTCCACGGTGACCATCATCGGCCCGGCCCTGGGCTACGAGACCTTCTCCGAGGTCGTGTCCGTTTTCTCGGCCTCGTCCACGGCGCTGGCGCAGCAGGGCATCTACGCCACGGCGGTGACGGGGCCTCCGGCCATCGCGGCGCCGGTGGTGCGCAACCTGGCTGGCCTGCTCATGGTGTACGGGGACGACTACACGTTCGAGGTCGTGGCGGGCTCCGGCTCGGCCTCGGCGGCCATCACGCGGATCAAGCGCCTGTCCGGCGACGAGGATGACCTGACGGCGCCTTCGCCGAACGGCCTGGTGGACGGTGCGCAGGTGCGGGTCACCTACGCGTTCACCAACCCGTCCTACTACGAGCCGACGCTGCACGAGGACTACGACCAGATCGTGTCCATGTACGGCCCGGCTCTGGTGTCGACGGCGCCTGCCAGCCCGACGGCCTCCCAGGTCGCCTCGGCGCTGACCCTGGCGGCGAAGATCGCGCTGGAGAACGGTGCCGCGTCGGTCCTGTGCGTGCCGACGAACCCGGCCGCCGGTGACTACCGGGTACAGCTGGGCACGGCGTACAAGAAGATCGAGGTCGACTACCGGGCGCAGATCCTGGTGCCGCTCTTCGTGGACGGCGCGTACGACACCAGCACGGGCGCGAACATGGCCAACCTGCTGGCGGACGTGAAGCTGCACTGCGAGACGGCGGCGGCCGACGGGTACGGCCGGATCGCGTTCACCGGCGCACCCGCGAACTTCGACAACGTCGTCGGGCACGACGCGATGGCCATTCAGCAGGCCAGCAGGCGCCTGGTGCTGGTGTACCCGAACCGGCTCCTGACCTTCAACAGCGCGGTCAACGCCAGCACGGAGATCGACGGGTTCTACCTGGCCGCCGCTCAGGCCGGTCGGCTCGCCCGCAACCCGGTGGCTCGCGGGCTGACGCGGCAGTCGCTGACCTCGTTCACCGGCCTGCCCGCCACGGTGGCGCAGGCGATGACGAGGACCTTCCGCAACAACCTGTCTCGCGCTGGCGTCTCCGTCGCGGAGATCACGCAGGCGAACCAGCTGGTGGTGCGCCACGGCCTGTCGACCAACATGCAGGCGGTCCTGACCCAGGAGATCTCGCTGACCCGGGTGGGCGACACGCTCCTGCAGATGGTCCAGACGGGCATGGAGAACTCGGGTCTGATCGGTGAGCCGATCAACGCCGAGATGACCACGAACGTGAAGTCGGCGCTGCTGGGCCTGCTGGAGCAGGCGGTCGGCGACGCGGTCATCGTCTCCTACGCCAACGTGCTGGTGCGTCAGCTGAGCGCCGACCCCTCGATCATCGAGGCGACGTTCAGCTACAAGCCTGCGATCCCGATGAACTACATCGTCGTGAAGTTCTCCGTCGACCTGACGACGGGCGACACGACGGCCGAGGAGCAGACCGCGACTCCGTGAGCCACGCGCGGCGGGCGCTGACGGGCCGCCTGCCGCGCTTTCGAGAGGACCCCGGGGTGAGGGCCCCGGGGTCCTCTGCTGTCCGCTGCCGCGCTGCCCGCCGTAGGGGGTGAGACCTACGGATGGGGTGGTGAGCATGCCTGCGGGCAAGGCACGCGTTACCGGCTCCGGCTACAGCACGTTCGTGTACGCCGGTAAGCCGATCGCATATCTGATCAGCGTGGAGGATGCGGGCCAGCGGGCCTGGTCCGACAAGGGGCAGGCGTACTCGTTCATCCACCCCATGGGCAGCAGGACGCCGACCGAGATCGCGACGTCGCGCGTGCTCTCCGGCGGGACGCTGCAGCTGACGATCCAGGAGCTGTGGGACCAGGCGCACTGGGAGCACATGGCGGGGATGGCGGGGACGAACAACGTCGTCGAAATTTTCGAGCGGCTGTCCCGGACGGCGAACTACGTGACGGCGCAGACGATCATCAAGCCGCCGGGGACGGAGTCGAACCCGTCCAAGTGGCGCGGCAAGATCTACCACAACGTCACGATCGTCGACATCATGGACGGCGACACCCTGACGGTCGGCGGCCTCGACGTCGCCAAGCCGGTGGTCTGCGCGTTCACCCACACCTCAAGGCTGCGGTGACGGCATGACCGATACCCACGGCACCTACGACCCCGCCGACCGGCCGGGGCGCAAGGCCGCCACGCCGGAGGGGTCCACGCTGAAGGCGGAGGACGGCACCGAGCTGCCGTCCTTCGACCGGCGCTACGAGGAGGACTTCAAGGGGCTGCTCTACATCGGGTCCCTGACGGACCGGTTCAGCTGGCTGGGGCACGAGTTCGTGATCCGGACGCTGGGGGTCGACGAGCAGCTGGCCATCGCGCAGGTGCTCAAGCCGTACGTGGGCACCGGTGGCGGCGAGCAGCTGGCGTATGCCACGGCGCTGGTGTCGCTGTGCGTGGTGTCGGTGGACGGCGAGGAGCTGCCCACGCCGATCGCGGAGGACATCAAGCTCGCCGAGTGGGCCCAGCGGCGGTTCTCGTACGTCAAGGACAACTGGTACCAGTACACGATCAACGAGGTCTTCAACCGCTATCTGAAGCTGGAAGACACGGCTTCTCAGGTGGTGGAGGCGATGGGAAAAGCCTTCGCGCCGACGGCCTCGACCCCTGGGTAGAGCGGCAGCTGCGGCTGGCCGAGCGCCGGGGCGTGCTGCAGCAGCGGCACCTGTCCAAGGTCCAGGACCTCGGCCTGCAACTGCTGATCCTCCTCGACGGCTGGGCGGCGAGCGACGCGAAGGCGAAGCAGCGCAACGAGCAGCTGCGGCTGGCGCTCGTGGCAGCCGGGATGTCGCCGGAGGACGTGTACGAGGACCAGGACGTCGAGACGGACCCGGCCAAGTACGACGCCTACGACGAGGCCGACGACGACTACTCGGCCGTGGACTGGACCGAGAGCGCGTCGCCGGACGACTGGGCCCTGCTGCAGCAGCAGCTGGACTCCACCCGCGTGTCGGTGGAGGGCAGCGCGGGGGCCGAGGAATCCGCCCCTGACCTGCCGGACGTGGACTTCGATCGGGAGTGGCAATGACGACGCCTTCGCCTGGCGGCGGGCCCCAGAACATCACGGGGGCCCTGCGTCAGCTGACGATGCAGCTGCAGGCGATGCTGCACCAGAACCAGACGATGAACAACCTGCCGTCCAGCGCCCGGCAGTACCTGCAGCAGGCGCGTCAGCAGATCGCCAACCCTGCGGCGCTGCTGGGCGGGCAGGTGCCGGTCCCGCAGGCGCCGACGGCGCAGTGGCTGAACCAGGCGGCGGCCTCGTTCCTGAGCCAGGTCGTGCTCAACCAGCCCAACCGGGGCACGTCTGGCCAGGGGCCCCGGCCTCCGGCGCCGGGGCCCACGCCGCCGACCACGCCTGCGGCCCCGAACCCGCCGCAGCTGCCCAACCCGTGGATGTACGGCTACCCGGGCTTCATGCCGCAGGGCGGCGGCGGCGCGGGCTACAACGGGCCGCAGCCGGGGCCCTTCGCGGGCCCGCTGGTGGCCCCGCACCACTCCGGGGTGGGCGGAGGCAACGGCGGCGCGTCCACGGGCATCGGCTCCTGGGCCCGCTCCAGCGCGCCGATGATCGGTGCGCGGATCGCTGGCCCCTGGGGAGCTGTTGCTGGCGCGGCCGTCGCGGCGGCCACGCAGATCCCCGCAGAGGTCCGCTCGCAGCGCGACAAGAACGCGTACTACCAGTCGATCGAGGGCGGGTCGAACTTCGACGGCTTCGCCGAGCGCGCGCACGAGGAGGCGTACCGCTGGACCACGTTCGGCGTGCTCAGCAGCGACGAGTCCCGCAAGGCCTTCAAGGGCGTCACGAAGCTGGGCTACAACAGCAAGGTCGAGGGCGGCCCCGGCCGCCAGGACGCGCTGGACTTCGTCTACCACGGCAAGACCCGTCGCGGTGCTTCGGTGGATGAGTCCCTCCAGACCCTGCAGGTGAACTCCAAGAACGCCCTGGGCAGCCTGAACGACCTGAACGACGCCCTCAACGAGGTGTCCGACAGCGCGGGCAAGGCGGGCATCAACTCGCAGATGGCGCGCGCGGAGTTCACCCAGCTCATGGACCAGGCCATCAAGCAGGGCTACGGCTCGTCCTCGTCCGGCGTGGCCGCGCTGGAGCAGAACGTCAAGTCCTCCTACGGCCGCTCCTTCCAGGACGTGGACGCCTCCGGCCGCCTGGGCGTCAACCGCGCCTACCTGGCCGCGTCCATGACCGGCACGAGCGTCTCCGACTACATGACGGCCGGGCCGACGGCCAAGGGCCGGGCCGACGCCGTCACCGACGCCGCCGTGGCGAAGATCGGTCTCAAGCCGGGCGTCGAGGCGTGGATCAAGACGCAGATCGCCAAGTCCGGCGGCAACGTCACCGAGGACGTCGAGCAGCAGATCGCCGAGGAGATGCTGCAGAAGTTCTACCCGAACGACCCCATGGCGCTGGCCGCCGTGGTGGGCAGCCTGTCGGGCTACCCGGACATGGCCTCGAACCCGGTCCTGGCGGCGGCCTGGATCGTCAAGCAGTACAACGGCAAGGGCGCCGGGGCCGAGGTCAAGGAGCTGACGTCTGCGCAGAAGAAGAGGCAGCAGGCGGCCAGCAAGAGGAACTCGGTGTCCACTGGCGTCGGCGACAACCTGCGCGAGCCCGTGGCCAGCGACTCCTCCTCCGCGAACATCCCGCTGGGCCGGGTCCTGGATACCGAGAAGTCCGGCACCACGCTGGGTTTCGGCGGCCACAACTCCAAGGCGGTCGACGCCTACAACGACTGGCACGACAAGAAGGGCGGCCAGGAGGACCCGGTCGTCTACGCGCTGCTCAACGCGATCGAGGGCGACGACAAGTCCAAGGTCGCGGTGAGCACGAAGGACGGCAAGAAGGTCGTCTCCCTGGCCGACGCGATCAAGCGCCACCGCAACGAGCTGGCGTCGGGCAAGGCCGTCGTCGTCGAGGGCGACCAGGCGGGCAAGTCCGTCAAGGACATCCTGGGCGAGAAGGGCGTCGACCCGCTGCGGGACTTCTCCAAGGAGGCCTCCAAGTCGGAGAAGGCGGGCAAGTCCTACCAGACGTGGGAGAAGGACCACACCAAGAAGGACAAGAAGGGCGGCGAGAAGCTCACGATCGGCCTCACGGCCGACGCGCGGCGCCTGCTGACCGTCCTGGACTCCACAGGTGTCAACGGGGCCTCAGCGACCGGCTCAGCGCCTTTGAGCCCGTACGCCGAGAACCCGAGTTACGGCGGGGAGTAGGCCATGGCTCTGGCATCTCTCGGGTTCGCGGGCGGACCCCAGCTGACCTTCCGAATCAACCCCAGCAGCATCGACTGGGGCTTCGACATCCACAGCAGCGTCACGCCGACGGTCGGCGGCCGGGTCGTGCAGATCACCGGCGCGACGCTGCGGGACCTGACGGTCACCGGCTACCTCGGGGAGGACCGCCGGGCGGGCGCCTCCCCGGACGGCCTGGCCGACCACGCGGGCGCGAGCTGGCGCCTGCACGAGGTCTTCATGCGCCGGTGCCGCCAGATCATGGATCACCAGTCCCGGGACGCCAGCCGCGCGGGCATGATGCACGCCCCGGCGATCTTCAACTACCCGGACCGGGACTGGCGCTGGCAGGTCTACCTCAAGAGCGTCGAGGATCTCGACGGCTCGGCCAGCATCGAGCACCGCACGGGCAAGTACTCCCACGGCTACAAGCTGACGCTGTTCATCGTCCAGTCCGGCTCGGCCAGCCTCGTCACCGCAGGCCAGAACAGCAGCGAGATCGACGGCGCGCAGGCCAAGGCCATCGCGGCGTACATCGAGCGCATCAGCGAGGGCATCGGCTGGCGGCAGAGCCAGTACAACGGCGGCCTCTCCGACGCCGACAGCCAGAAGGAGACCGACAAGGGCCAGCAGGAGGACGAATAGTGGCAGACCAGTGGGGCTCCGACGCGCCCGTCTCCATGCCCGAGCCGCTGCCGCACGGCCTGACCGGCCCCACCGTGGCGATGGGCGGCTTCGTCATGACGGAGAACGGCCTCTTCCACGACCTGTCGGCCGCCGACCACGAGCGCATCTCGCGGCCGACGTTCGCGCCGTACGACCCGATGAACCGGCAGGACGAGTCCGTCCCCGACCCCGCCGACGACGAGGAGGACTGGTGGCAGACACAAGGAAGGGGCTGAACTGCACCCTGACCTACCCCGTCGGCGGGGCCAACCGGCAGATGCGCGTGCGCGTCGACATGGTCGGCCACGGCATCACGATGGTCGCCGACGAGTCCAGCGCCCGGAACTCGCGCGCCTACTACCCCCACCGCGTCGCCCCGGCCCGCTTCTACATCCGGGTCCTGCTCAAGGGGTACGGCGAGCGCAAGGCGTTCTCGGACTGGATGCAGCGCTACGCCGACCACGTCATGAACCCGGGCCTGGCCGTCGGCAAGAAGTTCCCCGACATGCGGGTCCTGCTGCCGTCGCGGAACTTCGACCGCGAGGGCGTGCCGCTGACCGGCTTCGAGTGGGGCGACACCATCGGCGCGATCCTGTGGACGCCCACGATCACCTTCGAGACGACCGCCGAGCCCCAGGACACCGAGTCCTGGACCACGAGCACGTTCGTGGACGCGGCGGACCCGGACATGAAGTACTTCTGGCCAGCCGGGACGCAGCTCGGCGGCAACGCGGTGCCCTCCGGCAGCTACCAGAACGTCATCGACGGCTCGGACGGCGGCTCCGACTCGGGCCAGACGCCGCCCTCAACCCCCATGCCCAACGAGGGGCAGCTGCCGAGCGACCGGTACGACTACGGAGACTAAAAAAGCCCGCCCCTGGCGCTGGGCCTGGGGCGGGTCTTCGGTCCTCTCATGCTTCGCGGGCCCGAGGAGACCAGTTGGATTCACCAGCAAGGTAAGAATCCGCTGCAAACCTATCAGCGCCTGTGTTTCAGCGTCCACCTCCGACCCCAAGGGGCGGAGGTGGTCCCCATTCCGAACTTCGTGATGGCGCCGGGCGTGAAGGTCTACATCGCGACCGAGCGCAACGGGATCATCGACGTCTCGGACGACCTGGTCGACGGCGAGATGATCCGCCGCTCGGACGGCGTGAGCAGCTTCCGTTTCAGCCTGCAGAACGTGCGCCGGAAGTACGACGGCATCCTGAGCCCGAACGACCGCGTCGCCGTGCAGATGAAGCGGCTGAAGTGGGTGCAGGTCTACACCGGCTACCTCAACAAGGTGCCCCTGGTCACCGCGTGGCCGCGCGTGGTGCACCTGACGTCCTCGTGCTCGCTCAAGCGCCTGCAGTACTGGTACTGGGACAGCCACGCCGAGGCCTCGCAGATGATGGTCAGGCAGGCCCTGGAGGACGCGGGCAAGGAGTCCGGCGTCTCGGACGGCGGCATGACCAACGTGGCGCTGACGGTCCTGAAGAAGGTCGTCGGCTGGCCTGCCTCGAAGGTCCACATCACCAAGATCCCCGGCAACTGGTACGGCGTGGTCGAGACGCTGGCCAAGCAGATCGACGCGGAGCTGGACGAGGCCGACAAGGTCGCCCGCGCGCTGTACGACTCGCTGGGTCCGGCCTCGGTCGGCTCCGGCGGCGCCGGTGGGGACGCGTCGTCCCTGACGGGCAAGTACGGCGGATTCAACAGCAGTGAGCAGAAGTCCAACGCGGCGACGATCTACACCGTCGGCAAGCAGAAGGGCGGCTCGACCAGGGACTGCATCATCGCGATCATGACCGCGATGCAGGAGTCCGGGCTGAACAACCTGGACCACGGCGACCGGGACTCGGTCGGCCTGTTCCAGCAGCGGCCGAGCCAGGGCTGGGGCACCAGGGCCGAGATCATGACGCCCTCGTACGCGGCGGGCAAGTTCTTCGAGGCGCTCTTCAAGATCAAGGGCCGCAACTCGATGGAGCTGTGGGAGGTCTGCCAGGCCGTGCAGCGCTCGGGCCACCCGCGCGCGTACGAGAAGCACGAGAAGCCCGCCACGGCGATGGTGAAGGACCTGGAGAAGGGCGGCGGCTCGGAGGCGGAGGGCGCCAGCCTGGACTCCAAGCCGCAGGGCACGTCCAGCGGTCTGGCTTTTGCGCAGATGGGTGTGAATTTCTGCAAGAAGTACCCGAATATTCCGTATACGCAGAAGTATGGCGGCACGCAGATGGCCGTGCTGTCGAAGAACCCTCCGCCGGGGCTGGACTGCTCCTCGTTCGTGCAGTCCATGTACCTGCGGACCATGGGCAGCCTCTACAACGTGCCCCGGGTGGCGTCGGCCCAGTACGCGTTCTGCAAGCCGGTGTCGGTCGCCAAGGCCCTCAAGACGCCCGGCGCGCTCGTCTTCAAGGGCGGCTCGCCCGGCAGCATCCACCACGTCGAGGTGTCCCTGGGGGACGGCAAGAACACGGTGGGCGCGCACAGCTCGCGGGCCAACCCGCAGGTCGGTGTCGGCCCGGCGCTGCCCGCGAGCTACTGGGACTACGGCGGCTTCCTGCCACGCCTGGCGTACACCACCGGCGCGGGCAGCGTCATCTTCGAGGGCACCGACGGCACCGAGGGCGCTCTGCCGTCCGACATCCAGGTCGTCGAGCTGGTGACCGGCGCGGACGCGCCCGGCTACAACCCGAAGGACCCGTTCGACAAGATGTTCGGCGACAACGCCTGGCTGCCGATCTCGACGGCCGAGAACGACCCGAACTACGCGATGGCGCAGATGCTGGCCGGGCCGCGCGCGCTGCTGAACGACCAGCCGCTGCTGCCCTACCTCAAGAACCTCTTCAACAGCACCATGCGGAGCTTCTGCAGCGCGCCGAACGGGGACCTGATCGCCTGGTACCCGGACTACTACGGCATGTGGGGCGCCGCAGCCAAGATGGTCATCCAGCCGATCGAGGTGCAGGACTTCGAGGTGTCCTGGTCGGACGACTACATGGTCACGCACCAGTACGTCGTGACGAGCCCGCAGGGGTCGACGAACACCTTCGACCCGTCGACCGGCACCGCGCAGTCGATCACCCAGGACTACCTGGCGACGGCCGCGATCTTCACGACCGGCGTGGTGTCGATCGACTTCCCCGGGGTCTGGAAGGCGCTCTTCGGCATGGATATGACGGAGAAGCAGGCCAAGAAGTACGCCGACGACATCAAGAAGCGCTTCGGCGCCCGGCCGGACTACCAGCAGCTCCCGGGGCTCGTCGGCCCGAAGGCGGCCTTGTTCGCCGCGATCTTCCTCTTCATGCGGCAGTTCGCCTACCAGTACCAGGCGTCGGTGCCGCTGACGTTCATGCCCGAGCTGTACCCCGGCATGATCATCCAGATCCCCGAGTTCAACTTCCAGGCGTACGTCACGACCGTGACGCACAGCTTCAAGTTCGGCCCCGACGGCTATTTCAACACGTCCGTACAGATCGCGGCTCCGGCTCGCCTCACCGGCGACAAGAAGCTGCTCGGCCTCCCGATGGCAGGTGGAGCGTGATCCGCAGCGCCGCGACGAGAGGGCTCGCCTGGACGTACAAGCAGGTCCAGGTCAGGGAGATCCTCCCGGCCAAGCGGATCGCGCTCTGCGTCGACACCGAGGGGCTGTACGTCGAGGTGTCGACGCTGTTCCGCCGCAGCGACGCGGCTCCGGCCGTGGGGCAGATCTGGATCGTCGACCGCGAGCTGGGAGGGTGGGCGTTCGCCGCCCGGGTGGACATCGCGCCGCCGGACGCCACCGGCGGGCAGTGGACGCCCCTGGTGCTGAAGAACGGCTGGGTCGTGTCCGCCGGAGCGGGGGACCCCGCGCCGCAGGCCCGGCTGAGCGACGGGTGGATCGAGCTGAGCGGCGTCATCTCCGGCGGCACCGTACCCGCGCTCGGCCTGGACCTGGTGGCCGCCTCACTGCCCGAGGGATTCCCGGCCCGGCTGCGGGGCAACGCGGTCCTGGCCAGCGCCCTCCCGGGCACCAACGGCTACATACGCGGGGCGCTGGCGGTGAACGGCGATGTCACCATCCGCGTGTCCGCCACATACGCACCCGCGTGGATCGACCTGACCGGCCTGAAGGCCCGGGTGACATGAAAAAGTGAGACCCATGGGTCTCACTTTTTCGGCCTCGAACTGAGACCCATGGGTCTCAGTTTTGGCTACCCGACAATTTCAGCCGCAGCCTCGTAGGCGCGCTTCAGATCCTCGACGTACTGCTGCACGGCCTCCGGGTCCTTCTCCTTCGCGTCCCTGAGCACCTCCAGGGGGAGGATCCGGTTCGTCCGGCGAGCCTTGGCCAGCTGATCTGCCGCTCCTGGCCCCGAGTCAGCGCCGGGCTCGGGCTCGATGGCCTCGGTGTCCCTGCCGAGCATCAGGACCCTGCGGGCAGCGACTGCCCCCGCCGAGGTGATTTTACCCATCCTCTTCATCTCGGCGAACTGGTCGCGCAGAAGCTGCTGTCGCTCCGGGGAGACGTTGGGCTCCCCGTCGGCCGTAACGGGAATCTCCCCCTTCTCGTCCACGATGGTCGAGTACAGCTCACGGTAGGTGCGTTCGTTGAGGGCGCCCTCGATCATGTCCCCGATGATCCTGTGCACGGGGACTGCACGACGAAGGCGATAGACGTCCTGGGTGGTCAGTCCGAGGGGCTCGGCGAACTTGGCAACGGATTTGAACCCTGCCGCCTTCAGCCGGGTCCCCTGAGTGACCCACCACAGATACTCGCCCGCCGAGGTGACGTACCCCCGCTGCAGTCGTCCGAGGCCGTTCTCCAGTGCCCGGTTGGCCTGCGCGATTCCGCGTCTGGCCATGCCGACCTGTTCCAGGGCGTCCAAATCCTGGGGCGGCTTGACGAACTCGAAGGAAGCGTCGTCCCTCTCTGAGGCTTTCACCACGTCGTCCTGATGCGGCACGTGAACGGCACTCTCGGCCTGGTGAGGAACAGCGGCCTGGGGCTCCTCGGCCGGGGCGCTCACGGCTGCCTCAGCGGCCGAGACGAGGTCGTCGTCCTCTCCTCGTCGGGCCTGGGCGGTGACGGCGCTGGACGCCTCCAGCGCGGCCTGGGCGCGTTTCTGAGCGGCGGTCGGCTTCTTCGAGGGGACGGTAACGCGGGCCATCAGGCGACGATTCCCTTCATCAGGTGGCGGAACAGGTGACCGAACTCTTCGAGGTGCGGTCGCTTCGGGGTGGTCTCCCAGGAGCGGATGTAGTCCGGGGAGCCGCTGATCTGGAACTCCTCAGGCACCAGAGACACCTGCACCTTGGCGGGATCTTCTGCGCTGACGATGGCCTGAAGGACCGGCCTCTGCTCCTCGGCGAGGGTGTTGTTGCCGGAGCACCTCACCAGGTAGACGGAGACGCGAAGGGCGGAGTTTGCCTTGGTGCCCTTGGATGCCTGGCGGAGCGAGGCCTTGATGCGGGAGATCTCGAAGCCGGACGGAGCAACGGGCAGGACCAGCATGTTGGCGACCTTGCACATCTCCCAGTAGGCCTCCTTGCCCGCGCCGCCGCTGTCGACGATGACGACCTGGTACTCCTCCTTGAGGGCCTCGATGACGTCGTCGAGGTCGGAACCCTCTTCATCCTTGGGGTCGTAGGAGACGATGTCGAAGGCGACCTTCTCGTCCCGCTGTTCCCTGATCCGGTACCAGTTGTCGACGGTCTGGGAGTTGTCGTCCGTGTCGACCACGACGACCTTGAGGCCGAGCATGACGGCCAGATAGAGCGCGAAGAAGATCGCACTGGTCGTCTTGCCGGTGCCTCCCTTGAGGACGCCGACGGCGATGACGAGGCAGCCGTTTTCGTCGATCCAGGCCAGGATTTCTTCTCGTGTGGCCATGAACGTCTTGAGGCGCTGCCGGGGCAGCGTAGAGGTCTTCACGATGGTCCCTTCCTTGGCGGGCTCGTTGTGCTGCCCCATCCTGCCGCAAGATCTGGCTCCATAGGTGCAGCTGCTCATGTCTCGGCCCGCCGTCGCGTCCTTCAAGGGGCGAGGAGGTGGCGGATGAAGACTCTGGCGCTCGTGGGCGGCGACCTGGCCCCCGGGGATGGCGGATACCGGTTTCTGACCGGTGCCCCACGGCTGCGGCAGGACCTGGCGCTCGCGCTGGCGGAGCCGTACGGCCATGACCCGTACCACCCCGAGTACGGGTCGGTGCTGGCGTCGTACATCGGTGAGCCGTTGACGGCTGAGCTGGAGTTGCTCGTGCGCGCCGAGGTGGTGCGGGTGGTACAGCAGTACGTCGCGGCGCAGCAGGCGAGCATCGCGGCCGACTCCCTGTCGGGCTCGCGCTCGCGCTACTCCTTCCAGGACGTCGTGAAGAACGTCAGGTCCATCACGACCGAGATCAAGTACGACGTGCTCAAGGTCGCAGTCTCGCTCACCACGGAGTCCGGGGCGACGGTCAAAATCCTGCGGACGGTGGACGTGTAATGGCAGTCTCTCGCGACGACATCGTCACCCAGCTGCGGGACGCGCTGCTGATCTCCGATCCAGAGATCGACACCTCCGTCGGCACGCCCCTGCGCAAGATCATGGACGCGTTCTCCGCCTCCCTGGCCGACGCGTACATCGAGAACCACCTGCTGTCGTACGCGTACGACATCGACTCGAAGAGCGACGCGGATCTGGATGCGTTCACGTCCCTCTTCGGCATCTCTCGGATCCCGTCCCGGCGGGCGTTCGGCACGGTGACGTTCTCCCGGACCGGAGACCTGACGCCGACCGTCTTCATCCCGGTCGGGACCGAGGTCGCCTCGTCCTCGGACACGGCGCTGATCGTGCAGCTGGTGACCGGGGCGACGATGATGCCCGGGTCGGCGTCGGTCACGGTGCCGGTGCAGGCGGTGGCGGCCGGGCCGGAGGGGAACCTGGGGGCTGGTGTGGCTACGGTCGTCACCTCGCCGATCCAGGGGGTCAACTCGGTGGTCAACACCGCCGCGCTGACCGGCGGCACGAGCCGGGAGACGGACACCGAGCTGCGGGCCCGGTGGAAGGCTACGGTCTTCCGGTCCATGGCCGGGACGGAGCAGATGTACCTGGGCGTCGCGCTGGACGACACCGACTGCTACGCGGCCCAGGTGGTCGGCTCCTCGAAGACCCGCTCGGAGATCCTGCAGGTGCCGCTCAGCGGCGCCACGCCCGCGCAGATCACCGACGCGAAGTACGTCTACAGCAACCCGGTGAACGTGGCGAAGGCGGACGGCACTCCGCTGGTGAAGGACTACGACTACACGTGGATCCCGAGCAACCCGCCGCAGCTGACCGGGCTGTCCACGGCGTTCCCGGCCGCCGGTGAGCTGCTGACCGTCGAGTACCAGTACCTGCCGGTGGTCAGCCGCAACGACCCGGCGGCGAACATCACCAACCGGGTGGACCTGTTCACCGGCGGCACCCGGGCCCAGGCCGCCCAGGCCAGCCTGATCTTCAAGCAGGACAAGAAGTGGCAGACGGTCTCCAGCGTGGACCTCTACACGGGGCACTGGCTGCGCGCGGACCAGACGCGGCCGGAGGCGCTGAACGTCTTCATCCCGCTGCCGTTCGGGCCCATCCTGACAGTGCCCACGACCATCACCATCGGGGCGACGACGTACGGCCGGGCGACGAAGGCGAACCCGCTGGGGACGGTGACGAGCGGCATCACGTACGCGTACCAGATCGTCCACGAGGACACCGTGGACGGCTGGACGCCGACGAGCCGGTTCGGGCTGGAGTGGCACCGCAACTACCTGCCCGCCAACGGCACGGCGTTCGTGGTCGGCGGGAACGGCGACTACACCTACAACGAGGTCCCGGCCTCGGTGCAGGACGCCGTCAACCGGTGGCGGCTGGCGGGCATCGACGCAAAGGTGCACCAGGCCAAGCAGCGCTGGCTGCGGTTCGCGCTGGGTGTGATGTACACGGCGTCGTCCACCGGCGCGGTCGCCAGCGTGCAGGACGCCATCCGTACGGCACTGAGCGACTACCTGAACCGGATGGGCTTCAACTCGAACATCCAGATCAGCGACGTCCTGGCGGTCGTCCATCAGGTGCCCGGGGTGGACAACTGCCGCCTGCTGCACGGCAGCGACGTGATCGGCTACAGCTCGGCGAACCCGAGCGCGTCCATCGTCGGTATGCAGCAGATCGCGCCGGACAGCGCCCCCGAGTCCGGCGCGCTGACGTCGTACGTCGAGGCCGCCACCGGCCGGGCGAAGGACATCTACTTCCAGGACGATGAGCTGCCGGTCCTGGGCGCCGTGGTCTTCAAGACCCTGGCCCGCAACTCCTTCGGGGTGCTGTGATGACGACTCCTCTCCACCAGGGCTCCAGCCTCTACACCGGTGACGTCGTCTCCGGCGGCCTGATGCCGCTGCAGGCCGACGTCACGGTGCCGCAGTCGACGTCGCTGGCGAGCGCAACCGGCATGCTCGTGGCGGACGTCGCCATCGCCGAGCAGATGCGGCACTTCCCCGAGGAGGTGTACGACCTGCGGCCGACCTCCCACCTGGTGCGGCTGATGCAGGTCCTGCTCGGGGAGTCCGGTGTCGGCCAGCTGAGGAAGCGGCTCCTGCTCGCGCAGCTGCAGACCCTGTCGTCCTCGGGCGCGCGGTTCTTCGACCTTGACCGGTTCTACGGAGCGTTGTTCGGGGCAACCCGGTCAAGTGCCGAGCAACTGGCGATCAATCCCATGGAGACGGCGACGGCAACGGCCGCCGAGTGGGAGTCAATCGAGGCGGCCGACGCGTCGTTCCGGGACCGGATGACCGCGCTGGCCCAGTCAATCGCCATGGGCGGCACCATGCCGGGCCTGACGGCGGCGGCCGAGGCGATCACCGGCGCCGAGTGCGACGTCTTCGAGTCCTGGGCGCTGCTGGAGGCCGTCGAGGATCCGGAGGAGGCCGGGCATACGTGGGAGTGGATGGGCGGCGCCCCGTGGTCGGAGTACGAGGGGCAGATCTGGGGTGCGCTGGAGGGCACGCCGTTCTACGGCCGTTCCGGGGTGTTGACCCGGTCCGAGGTGCTGGTGCGGGTCAACCGGGACTACCCGGCGACGGCATCGGGCCGGGCCCAGCGGGCGAGCGACGAGTGGGCGTTGGTGCGGGTGCTGGAGCGGCTCAAGCCCGCGCACATCCTTCTCACGGTCGACACGCAGGGCACCTCCGCGCTGTTGCCCCGGGGCATCTCGGCGGTCAGCGCCGACAGCGAGCACTGGGAGATCGCGACCCGGGTGACCCCGGGCGGGCAGGTGCCGTTGGGGTCAACTCCGTACCCGCTGTCGCCGCAGCAGGAGGCGGATGGTGTTGACCCGGGGTCGCCTCGGGTGTTGCCCCGGCCGCCGCTGGTCACCAAGGTCGGTGACGAGTGGGCGTACGGGTCACAGATTCCGACCTGCCGTACGTACGCGGTCATGCCGACGGACGACGTCGACTTCACCGAGCCGGGGCCGGTGGCGGACCTGGGCGGCGAGGCAATTGACCAGTCGGTTGTCTGGCGTGACGGGGCAACCACGGTCTACCGGGCCACGCTCGGGGCGATGGACCCGCTGCTGAGCCAGGCGGCGCGGGCGGGTGCCGACGGAGTGCTGGTGGCCAACCCCTACAGCGGTGACCGGCGGATGGTCCTGCCGACCGACTGAGTACTGTCCGTGTCCTCTCCTCGGCCTGCAAGGGGTGAGCCGAGGAGGAACCCGTGGCAGACCTGTATCCGAACTACGCTGCTCTGGCCGCTGCCCGCCAGATCGGTGTGGACTACCGGCTGCTGGTCCGCACCCCGGCGGGCTCGCGGCTGGCGCATCTGGCCATCCACGGTGGCGGCATTGAGCCGGGCACCACTGAGGTCGCGGACTACCTGGCCGGGTCGGCCAGCCGCTTCTACAGCTTCGACGCGATGCTCGCCTCGGGCAACGCCGACCTGCACCTGGCCAGCACTGCTTTCGACGAGCCGCAGGCCCTGGAGCTGGTCTTCGCCAGCGACTTCGTCATCTCCTGGCACGGCGCGGCCGGGGACGAGCCGATCACCTACATCGGCGGCCTGGATACCGATACGGGCACGCGGATCAAGGAGACGCTGGAGCAGGCCGGGTTCGCGGTCGGGGCGACGCCGACGGAGATCGGCGGGAGCAGCCCGGACAACATCGCCAACCGGGGCGCCCGCGCGGTGGGCGTACAGATCGAGATGACGGCCGCTCTGCGCCAGTCGTTCTTCGAGGACTTCACCCGCGTGGGCCGGGACAGCGGGGCCCGGACGTCAGATTTTTACACCTATACGACGGCGATACGGACCGCGCTCAACGGGCTGGATGTCCCGGGCAAGGCCCTGGGGGCCGTGTGGCGTGACCGGATTGCCCGGCCGGTCAAGGGCACGGGCTCGGTCTCCGGCGACTTCGGGATCCCGGCTCTTGCCCCGCTGACCGTGGACGGCATGCCCCTGGACGCGGTCAAGGACGCTCTGCGCCTGCAGGTCAACAACCGGCAGGTCAACAGCAGCAGCGGAGAACGGTTCTGGTCGAGCGAGCCACGGGCCAACGGTGACCGGCTGCGTGAGGTGTACGAGTTCAGCTTGACCTCGGAGAGGCCGGTCAACCGCCTGTCATTCTCTCTGGCGCGGTTCCCTCAGCGGGCCTGGGTGCAGTGGCGTGACCGGGACGGGGTGTGGCATCCGCTCACGCATGCCCGGACGCGGGCGCCGGTGATGCTGAGCATCATCGACTCGTTGCCCGCGATCATCCCGACCGGCGTGCCGGATGACTCCAAGCTGCACCCGCAGCACTTCGGGGCCGGGCACTGGATGCCCCAGCTGGTCGATGTTGCCCCGGTCAACTCCTCCCGGTTCCGGATCATCATGACCCGGTTGCCCTCCTCGTCGGCGCCGGTGGGCACGGACGGGCAGCCGGTGCCCTACTCGCTGGGAGTCAGGGACGCGCAGGTGTCCTACCGTGCGGCGTCCCTGAACGACCTGCCGTGGCTGCCCCAGACGGATGCCGAGTACACCGCGCCGATCACCGGGTCAACCGACCTGCTGGGCTCGCAGATCGAGTACACGGTGCGGCGCAACCGGGCCTCGAACCTGCTGCCTCCGGCCCAGGGGGTGTGGCGCTGCGCTCCGCAGCCGGTCCCCAACGCCGTGGTCAGCCTGCACCTCGATCTGCGGAACGCGGCGGGAAAGCCGCAGGTGATTGACCGGCTGTACGTGGACCCGGTGACCTCGGGCCCCTCGGTCAACCTCTACTACACGGACGACACGACTGTCCCCGAGAGATTCGCGCCGTCAAGCACGGCGTTGACCCTGCCGCTGGTGCGCCCGTCGGCCGAGTTGCCCGTGGCGGACGGCGAGGGCGTGCTGTTTGACCACGTGCGCTCCTACCTGGACGTGGACAACCGGGCCTGCCAGTTCACCCCGTCCAGGGCGTTCCTGCTGGCCATGGTGGTCCACCCGCAGTTCACCTCCGACGACCCGGGTCAACACACGGTCCTGGACGCCGGGCAACTGTCGGTCACGTTCTCCGGCGGCCTGCTGATTGTCCGTCTCGGTGACCGTCAGGTCGAGATGGACCCGGTCACCTTCGGGGTCAACGCCGCAGTTCCCCTGGCAATCGCGTACGACGGCACCCTGTTGACCGTGCGGACGCCGTGGGGGCGCCGGGAGCAGCAGGACATCCACCTGCCGCTGGACCCGCCGGGGACGCTGCGCCTGGGCGGGCCGCTGACGGGCGAGGGCGGGGCACTGCGGATCCGGAGCCTGCTCCTGGCCCAGGGCCGGGCGGCCGACGTCGAGACGATCGAGGCGTACTGGGACGACCCGGCCGGGTACGCGATGCCGCCGGGGCTGGATGGCGACGAGACGCAGCACACGAGCGCCAGCGCGATCCTGCGGATGGACCCCAGCCTGATCACGCCCGGCGTGGAGTCGGTGTGCCCGTGGGGGCTCATCGGCGGCCCGGCGATCTGTTACGACACGCAGGTGTGGACGCCGGTGCCGGGCGACTTCACGCTGCGCAAGGGGCTCTTCAAGTTCCGGCCGATCAAGGCCGCGCACGTGAAGATGGAGTTCACCAACCTCGCGCCGATCGTGCTGACGCCGTCCCAGGCGATCCCGATCGTGAGGACGAAGCTGTACCCGGCGGACTCCGGCCGGGGGAACATCGTGGCCCGGTCGGCGGGCGAGGAGTCCGGGGCGCTGCCGACGGGGGCCCGGGTCGCCACGGAGCAGGGGGCGGTGTACCGGTACGTCGATGCCAGGAACGTGACGGAGGCCGGGCCGTCGGCGGCGTACCTGCCTACGGAGGCGCTGTACGCGCCGGATCCGCTGGACGCGCAGGTGCTGCGCCGCTCGGGCCAGCGCTTCCCGTATCAGCCGCTGCCGGGTACGACGGCGCCGCGTTTCACGAGCACGGGCGTGCACCACTACCGGGTGGCCGAGCTGGCCATGGACACCAAGGTCGGCTACACCGTGGCGCTGGCCCAGGTACTCGCCTACGCCTCCGACCCGATCGCGCAGCGGGACACAGAGCAGTACGTGGATCTCTTCCACGACACGGCCTACCTGTCGGGGTACTCGGACAGCGACCCGAACGGCTGGCGGCACAACGGCGAGGCGATGGTGACGCACGAGCAGCCGCCGTGGCTGGGTACGCGGATCATGTCGAAGACACTCGTGTCCAAGCGCCGGGTGCTCGCCGTGCAGTTCGCGGCGCAGGCCTCCGATCCCAAGCAGCTGGCGCGCGACCCCGATTTCGACGACGAGTCCCTGCACTTCTGGCGGCCGGTGGGCGATGCGACGATCGAGTCGTCGTCGCGGTACTCGGCCTCCATCGGCCGCATGGCCCAGGTGACCCGGGGCCATGCGTCGTCCTCCTGGGGTGCGCTGGAGCAGCAGTTCCCGACGTGGGGCGACATCGAGGAGTCGGACCCGCTGCCGAACCGGCCGCTGTGGTACGAGGTGGAGAACTCCACCGTCGAGGCCAGCAACGGCGGCATCGAGTCTCTGCGGCCGGTGACCCCGGCGCCGGGCGGGCGGCTGTACGCGGCGGCCCGCGTCTACACCGAGGGCCCGCTGGCGCAGCCGCTGCGGCTGCAGCTCGTCAACGGCGACGGCCGGATCCTCGCGGAGGCCGAGCAGGTCATCGACTCGGCGCAGGTCGTGGAGTGGTACGTCGGCGCGACGATCCGCACCGGCAACCCGGTCGGCATGCCCTCATGGACTTCGGTCGAGGCGCTGGGCTCCTGGGCGCAGGTGGAGGCCGTCGGCTCCTGGGGCGATGTCTCCCAGGACTGGGGCATCGACAACGTCTACGACGTCCGGGTCCGGCTCGTCCAGGAGGGCACGGCCGGGACCGGGCAGTGGCTCACGGACTCCCTGGCGATCTACAACGACCCGCTGGTGTGGGAGGTCTCCAGGGACGGCGGCCTGACCTGGCACGAGATGGTCTCGATCCGCAACAACCCGCGCGGCGTCTTCACGTTTCCTGACCTGGAGCCGACGGACCGCACCGGCGGCACGCAGCTGCGCTGGCGGGTGACCGGCTACTCGGCCGGGCTGTCGATCTCCTCCATGGTGCTGCGGCCCTGGTACGCGACGCTCTCGGGCGCGGTGCCCTACCTGGACACGCTGCAGGCGGCCGGGGCGGCGACGTCGCTGGCGGACTACTACCCGGCGATCGAGTCCGACCCGCTGTTCCAGGGGTGGCAGCACCCGATCCCGCAGGAGTGGTGGCTGGCGGCCCGCCAGTGGCTCCAACAGACCTACCCGCCCACCGGCCCGCTGCCCCCGATCACACTGCCGGAGGCCGTGGCCGAGGGCACCGACGAGGGCAGCCCGCCGTCGGCCGCGCGGCACACCCTGCCGAACGCCTTCGTCCTCAACCGCTAAGGAGCACCCGTGCGCGCGCACTTCAACCGCCCTCTGACCGACCGGGAGGGCAACCAGATCGACGAGGCCGTGGTGCGCCTCCTGGTGACGGGCAGCACCACGGAGCTGATCTCCGACATCGTCTACTCCCAGGCGACGGGAAGCCTGACCCGCACCAACCCGTGGAACATCACCAACGGCGAGGTCGACTTCTTCCTGGACGCCCCGGCCCGGCTGCAGATCGGGGTGAAGGTCGGCGCCGACCCGGAGGAGTTCTGGGACAACGTCGACGTGCTCGCGGTGGCCGCCGAGTCGACGCACCCGGGCACCGGGGAGGGCTCCATGTCGATCGGCACCGGCGCCGTGGCCTCCGGCACCGGTGCCATGGCGCTGGGAGCGGCGACGCTGGCGGACGCGGACGCGGTGACCGTCATCGGATATCAGGCCTCGGGCTCCCAGGCGGGCTCTACGGCCATCGGGGCGCAGGCCTCGTCCACGGAGGCCGGAGGGCTGGCGGTCGGCCAGTCAGCGCTCGCCCAGGGCCTGCAGGCGGCTGCTCTGGGCAGCGGTGCGCAGTCCGTGTGGGACCAGGCCACCGCCGTTGGCGCGGGCGCCCAGACGACCCGGCCGAACCAGGTAGTCCTGGGCACCGATGTCGACCTGGTCGACATCCCCGGTGCGGCCGTCCTGCACAGCCCGGACGGGACTCCGTTCCTGCTGCAGGTCGCCGACGACGGCACCCTGTTCACTCAGCAGCTGGCGCCCTACGTGGTCGAGGAGCTGCCGGACGGGCCGCCGGACGAGATCCTGTAGCCACCTCGAACTGAGACCCATGGGTCTCACTTTTGCTGTGCCTGCCTCTCTCTGCGCCGCCAAGGGGTGACGAGAGGGAGGTAGGCACAGTGGCGCGAGCACACGTGATGCGGCCGATCATCGGCGAGAACGGCGACCTGCTGTACGGGGCCACGGTCACTGTGCGCGAGGCCGGTCTGTCGGTGCGGCTGGCCCAGGCGCTGTACGCCGGACCGACAGGGGCCGCGCAGCTGTCCAACCCTCACGTCGCCACCAGCGGCTTGATCGACTTCTGGGTCGAGGTGCCCCAGCGAGTCTCGGTTCTGGTGCAGCGCGATCAGCACTCCGACATCCTGGTCTATCTGGATGCGGGGGCTCCGCCTGAGGAGACCGCCCGCACCGACACCCCGCTGCTCATCACGGGCAGCCAGGTGCCGGGCAACGTGCTCATGGCGGGCAACACCCCAGGTCAGGCCGTGTGGGGGGCGCCGACGATCAACGCGGGTGTGACCCCGCTGGTGACCGTCCTGAGCGAGGCCTTCGCCCTGGCCCGCGACCCGGCGGGCTGGACGTTCACGCAGGCCGCGAACTCCGCGCGCGACTACACCGACGCCGTCCCCGAGGGGCAGGGCTACACGAAGTCGCTGCGCGCCCGGCACACCGGCAACTCTGGCAACTTCGCAGCTGTTTCTCCGGGATTCACCCTGACCGAGCCGGGCTTCGTCTCGATGTGGCTGCGCCCGAGCCTGACCACCGGCGAGAGTGCCGTCATCGCGGTGACGAACCAGGCCAACGTCAAGACGGTCCTGCAGACCATCACCACGACCCGGGACTGGGGCTTCTACCGCTTCCCGCTGGCGGCCGGTACGTACAAGTCGGTCTCGGTGGAGTTCCCCGGGGCCGCGATCTTCACCGGCAGCACCGGGCACGAGATCTGGGTGACCGGCCTCAAGGCCCAGTACGGCGGCTTGGTGCCCGCGCACACCCACTCCGGCGCGGGCGCCAACTCGGTCCTGCTCGGCCCGGCCGCCGCAGCGGCCGGTGTCAACGCGGTCGCCGTGGGCAGCGCGGCCACCGCCTCCGGCCTCAACTCGGTTGCGTTCGGCCGCCAGAGCCAGGCGACCGCCGAGGACGCCACGGCGATCGGCCCCGAGGCAAAGGCGGTCGCGGAGGACGCGGTGGCAGTCGGCGTACGGGCGACCGGCTCGCTGGCCTCCACCGGCTGGACGGCCGTGGGCGCCGAGGCCTACGCCGACGCCAACGAATCCACGGCCATCGGCCACAACGCCAGGGCGTACGGCCTGCGCAGCGCGGCCGTCGGAGCAAACGCCTACGTCGGCCCCGGCGCGGACAACGCCCTGGCGCTCGGCCAGAACGCGCAGGCCCTGGCGGGCGCCGCCGTGGCGATCGGCATCAACTCCGTCGTCGCGGCCGGACACACGGCTTCAACAGCCATCGGCGAGTCCGCCTCGACCACCGGCGCGGGCCAGATCATGCTCGGCAGCGCGAACACCGCCTACCGCATGGTCATCGCGCTCGGGCGTCTCTACGCCGTGGGAGCCGTGAACCTGGGCACCGACGCCACCTCCCGCCTCGGCTTCTACGGCAGCGAGGGGACGATCAAGCCCGTGGTGACCGGCTCCGACGGCGGCAACATCGCGCTGCGCAACCTGCTGGCCGCGCTGGCCGGGCTCGGCCTGATCACCAACAGCACCACTACCTGAGCGGGCGACCATGGGACTGACCTCTGTGCCCGGCCAGGTCTCGGCCGGACCGATCGACGGATACCTGCGCGACGACGCCGGGGACGGCACCCTGGGCCTGCCCGACCTGTCCCAGGTGCCGTACACGTACGCGCCGCTGCTCGGCGAGGTCGACGCCGGGGCCTCCTGGTCCGTGGACAAGTTCCGGCTGGGCGGGTTCGCCGCTTTCAAGGGCAGTCCGGACGGGTACGGCGCGCTGCGCTCGGCGGGCGGGCCCCGGGGCGGTGCAGGTATCGCGGTCAACCCGGCGCCCACCGGGACCAGGGCCACCAGCCCGGACGGCAGCCGGGGCGCGGACTACACCTGGGGGCCGCGCGACTTCGCCATCGCGGTACGCCACCCGGGTACCGAGGCCTGGGCGCCGGGCAACATCCGGGCCTACGTGGCCTTCACGCAGTCCACGAACAGCGCCGGGATGCGCCTGACCACGGCGGAAGCCGAGGGGCCCTGGGACGCGGAGCTGGCCGACTCGGCCGCCGTCTCCCTGACCGGTCGGGTCAACCTCTGGGACGGCGCCCCGCACACCTTCCACGTGGCGACGTTCGGCCAGAACGTGTTCCTCCTGATCGATGAAGTGGTCGGGATCCCGTTCCGGGCGCCGAGGGCCTACAAACGCAACGCGAACGGCACGACCAACCCGGCCGTCTTCGCCACGATGCCCACCACCGGCGACTACATCGGCTACGACTGCCGGGGCGCGGACAATGCCCTGTGGTCCTGGCAGGCCCTGCAGCCCGCCAGCGGAGATTTTTTCTACTACGACATGGGCGCGACCGCCGTTCAGACGCCGCCCGTGACGACCAACGGCCTGACCGTGACCTCCTCCGGCGAGGCCTGGACCGTCTCCGGCACCGCGACGGCGTCCAAGGACGGCGTGCTGCTGGCGGCCAGCGCGATGGCCACCTTCAACGTCGCCCACCCCTACGGGATCCTGGCCACCCGGTGGGGCACCTCCACCACCGAGGGCGGCCTGGTGTTCCGGCGCCAGGATGCGAACAACTATTTCATGGTGACCGCGAACGGCCTCTGGCGATCCGTCGGCGGCGTGCTGGGCCGCTTCCAGACCTTCCCCACCCTGCTGGTCCCCGGCGACCATGTGACGGTCCGCAACTGGGCCGACCGGGTCCGAGTCTGGATCAACGGGGTGTCCGTGGCCTACTTCCTGGCCTCCGACTTCCCCACCGCCGCAGGCGTCGGCTTCCGCGCGTCCCCTTCCGGCACCAGCCAGTGGCGCTACATCGCCTACCAGCCCATGGTCTCCGACCCTGTCCTGCCCACCACCTGAGAGGCCGTCGTGGACCGCTGCCACCTGTACCTGCCGTTGATCGATTCCTCTGGCGTGACCTATCAGTTTGCCGAGGTGACGCTGCTCGATCCCGAGACCAGCACGCCGATCGACACGCAGGTCTTCCTGGAGCCGAACGGCGGCGCGCCGCAGGAGTGGCCGGTCCTCTTCGACCCGGCCGTCATCGACCTGTGGCTGGACACGCCGCAGAGGGTCACGGTCCTGGCGCTGCTGCCGGGCGGCTCGACCCTGACCCGGACGGGCGTGGACGTCTCTCCTGCCCCGGCCGCCACCGTCCGGACGGAGGCGCCCCTGCACATCGGGTCGGCCGAGGGGCTCAGCAGCCAGGCCGTGCTGGCGGTCTCCCCGGACGGCTCGGCCGTGTGGCAGTCGCTGGACGTGCTGCGCGACCACCGGCACGAGGGGGACTCACCCGACTCGACCGTGCTGGGGATGCTGGACCTGCAGGACATCTACCCGGGCCAGACCTGGCTGGGCCCGGCCATCAGCGGCGAGCAGGGGCCCGACGCCGCCGCAATGGGCTACCAGGCGCACCCCGGCGGCGCGGAGGCAACCGCCGTCGGCCGAGCGGCGGGCGCCGGGGCCCGGGGCACCGCGCTCGGCGCAGACTCCAGCGCGGGCGCCGAAGCAACAGCGCTCGGCGCCAACTCCAGCGCGGGACACCAGGAGCAGGTGGTGGCCGGGCGCAACACCAGCGCGGCGGCCGGGCCGCCGGGCGCCGTCGTTCTGGGAGCCCAGCTCAACGCCGAGGCGCTGGCCTCCGTCCGAACACCGGGGGTGCGGGTGTACGAGGACGGCCGGGTGGTCCTGGGCCAGGGCGTCCTGCCGGACATGAGCTGGGCCGACGAGGCGTACACCGCGATCCTCGGCTCGGCCGTCGTGCCTAAGTTCTTCGGCGCCCGCAACGACGCCACGATGGCGGGCCGCGCGCAGACGCTGGGGTTCTTCGGCGCATCCGGGCAGACGGTCCCGCTGCTGAGCACCTCCAGCGTCGCCGTCGGCACGCCCGGCCGGGACGCGCTGCTGTCGCTGATGTCCGCGCTGGACCGCATGGAGCTGATCCACCTCACGGACGGGGCCATCGACGACGAGCTGGCCGACTTCACCAAGTCCTTCGCGCACAACGCCAACGCTGTCATCGAGACCGGCGCGGACAACGGCACGAAGCCGGGCGAGACCAGCCTGGTCAAGCGCAACGCGGCCGGGCCCGCCACTCTCACCTACCGGATCGCGAACGGCATCCGCGACTTCCGCTCCCGGGTCTTCGTCTGGTCGACGACCGGCAGCCCAGCCTCTCCGACCACCGAGCTGGTGGCCGACGTCTCGCCCGACAACACGACCTGGACCCGGGTGCCGCTGTCGTGGCAGCCGCTGATCCCCACCACCGACTCCTGGAACCAGTGCTGGGCGGCCAACCAGAACCCTCTGCCCGCCGGAACGCAGTACCTGCGCCTGACCCTGGACAACAACCCCGCCATCTTCACCCCGATGATCGGCCGGGTCATCGTGCGCCCGATCGGGGACCCGGTCCTGACGACAACCGTGCTGGCCAACCCCAGCCGCCTGCAGGTGTCCGACAACACGGGAGTCCTCGCCACCCTCACGGTCGGTGCGAAGACCGTGGCGATGCGCGGGCCGCAGCGGACGTTCACAGAGAGCAAGCGGCCGTTCACGGATCCCTTCGACCGCACCACCAGCGACGGCTGGGGAGTGTCTCCCGAGGGCGGCACCTGGTCGCACGCCAACGGCGCCGATACCGACTACAGCGTGTCAGGCGGGCTCGGCCGGATCCTCGTGACCGATGTCAACGCCTCCCGTCACACCTCGCTGGTCGACAACGTCACCGACGTCGATGCACGCCTGTCCTGGTCCCTCAGCGCGATGCCCACCGGTAACGCCTCCTCCCTGGGGCTGTCGTTCGGGTACACCTCGTCCACGAGCCACTACCGCGCCCGCATGTCCGTGCTCACCTCGGGCAGCGTGCAGCTCGCCCTGGAGTGCCAGACCTCCGGCGGCACCACCACGCTGGGCGCGCTCACCACCATCGGCACCGGCTACGTGGTCGGCGACGTCTGGCACATCCGCGCCCAGCGCACCGGTACCAGCTTGCGCTGCCGGGCCTGGAAGGACGGCACGGCCGAGCCGTCCACGTGGACGCACCAGGTCTCGGACGCCACGCTGGGCGCGGGCCGCGTCGGACTCCGGGCCCTCGCCTCGACGGGCTCCACGGCGGTCCCGTTCACCTTCAATGTGCACGACGTCCAGGTGTACTCCGGCACGTGGCCGGACCCGCCCTCCGTCACCCACACCACCTGGGTCCGTACGCTGGCCCAGCCGTTCAGCGGGACCTGGACTCCGGCTCTCGCCGCGCAGATCCTCGCCTGGGGCGCCGACACCAGCGCCGACGCCCTGGCCTTCGCGATGCGGTACATCACCGGGGCGCCGGTCATCACGAGTCCGGGCCTGGGCGGCGCGCAGGTCGCCGGGCAGGCCAAGTACGGGCCCGACGCGGCCGACGGAACCCGCATCGAGGGCGCGGACTTCCACGACTACATGGCCAGGGACTGGACGTTCCCCAACGGCGAGACGCTGGCGGCGAACCCGGCCGAGCCCCTCTGCATGGACTGCTCGGGCTACGTCCGCATGGTCTACGGCTACAACATGGGCATCCCCATGGTCCGCACCGCGAATCTCAACGGCACGAACCTGCCGCGCATGACCAAGGACATCGGGCCGAGCGGGCCGGGCATCATCGTGGCCCAGGCCACCAACGCGCCCCCGTCGCTGACCTCCCTGCAGATCGGCGATGTCCCGCACTTCGACGCCGACACATCAGACCTGGTCGCCGGGCAGATGGACCACAACGGCATCTACCTCGGCCTCGACAACCACGGCGTACCCCGCTTCATCAACTCCCGAAAGACGCCCAACGGGCCGACCTTCGGCGACCTGGGCGGCACGTCCACCCTGACCGGCGAAGGCCTCTACGCCACCAGCCTGCGCATCATCAGGCGCTTCTGAGATGGCCCCCACCTTCAGCAGCCCGCACGGCCTCTTCCCCTGCCAGCAGGAAGGGGTCGGCTTCGCCTATCTCCAGCGCTCGGGCCTGATGGTCGCGGACACGGGGATCGGCAAGTCGGTCATGGCGCTGGCGCTCGGCGCTCTCCTCTCGGACGAGGGCGGCGAGGACCTGGTGCTGCTGGTGTGCAAGACGAACAAACTCTCCGAGTGGGCCGAGGACTTCGCCGCGTTCACCACGCTCTCCCACCGTGTCCACCACGGCCCCAACCGGCACAAGCAGCTCGCCAGGCACGGTCTGCCCCACGCCCTGATCTCCACCTTCGAGACGCTGCGCACGGACCTGGTGGACTTCGGGGTGAAGCCGGGCAAGCGGGCCACCACGGCCTCGGACGCCCCCCTGCTGCAGGCGCTCCTGCAGGCGCAGGCCGACGGCCGCCGAGTCCTGGTGGTCTACGACGAGATCTCCGACAAGCTGCGCAACCGCTCCAGCCGCATGTACAAGGCCCACTGGTACGCCCTGAACCGGCTGCGCAAGGCCCAGCCGGACATGCGGGCCATCGGGCTCACCGCGACGCCCATGGCGAAGAGCTACGAGGACGGCTTCAACCTGCTGCGCCTGCTGGTCCCGGACGCCATGCCGACGGTGAAGGAGTTCGAGGGCGTCGTCATCAAGAGCCGGGACGACTACGGGCGCCCGCGCTACGACCAGCTGGGCGTGAGCTGGTTCGTGGAGCTGGCCCAGCAGCACATGTGGCGCAAGCGCAAGACCGACCCGGACGTGCGCGGGCTGTTCCCGGCGCGCATCGAGGAGTTCCGCACGCTGCAGATGAACCGCGATCAGCAGCATCTGTACGACGTCGTGACGTCTCTGCAGGACGGAATCGACACTCCGGTGCCCGGTCTGTGGACCGCTCTGCGCCAGATCGCGGCGCATCCGGCCGCGCTCATCCATTCCGCAACGCACGGGGAGTCCCAGATGGCCCGTGCCCTGGTGGGGCAGCTGGGGGAGGAGTACCTGCGGTCGGTGTCGTCGCGGAAGACCGAAGAACTTGTCGAGTACCTGTCACCCATCATCCATGGGCAGGGCGACAAGGCCGTCGTGTTCTCCCAGTTCGGCCCCTCCGTGCTGCCGCTGCTGGCCGCAGCACTTCTCAAGGAGGGCATCCGCAGCTACCTGTACGTCGGCTCCATGAACACCGCCGAGCGCGAGCGCGCCCGCCAGGCCTTCCGCGCCGATGGCTCCCCGTGCGTGTTCCTGACCAGCGACGCGGGCAAGGACGGCATCAACCTGCCCGAGGCCACCTACCTGGTCGAGTACGAGTCCGCGCTGACCTACGAGACGCGCACGCAGCGTCTGGGCCGCATCGACCGGATCTCCTCCACGGCCGCGTCCATCACCTGCACCACGTTCGTCCTGCAGGGCACCGTCGAGAACGGCATCGTGGACACCATGCTGGAGCGCAACGAGATGGCCGACCGGTTCCTCGGCGACACCGGCGCCGAGGGCCACGTGGGGGCCGTACAGCGCCGCGCCAGCCTGCTCTTCGCCTGAACGGCCAAGGGCCCCGGGTCGTGACTCCCAGGGCCCCGCGTCAGCTCCAGCAGGTCATGCTGTTGCTGTGTGGTATCGGCCTGCTTGGACAACCCCCTCTGCGCCCCCACGACGCAGGCGTGTTACTCGTTGTCCACCGATACCCGACTTGCCGCGCAGCGATCACACCAGGTCCCCTCGGCCATGACAAGTGTGCACAGATGAAAAACTGTCATCGGCCAGAAGATGGCCTGTTCCCGTCCCGGTGACGTTCACGGGCCGGGCGGCAGCGCTCCAGATATTTCCGCTGGTCAGAGGCTAGTTTCTCCAGGAACTCACAGAACTCCACAGCTTCGGCTCTGCGTTCCTCCTGCACGCGCACCGCGTCTTCACGAAGCTCCCGCTTCCGCTCCGGCGCCAACGCTGCCTGCCAGGCCATCATCTCGCGCAGTCTCTTGGTTCCCCGTGCTTCATCAGCGATGTCTTCCTCCGACATCTTGCCGCTCAGTTCGTCCTTGACGAACTGAGCGGTCTGTTCCCGCGTCGGTTCCTTGCTCGCAATCTCGTGCCACTTCGCCAGGACCGCAGAGATCGTCTCCTCATTGGTCGCCATGAGGGCACTCCACGCGATCGGCACGAGCGACGGAGACAGCGTCTGCAGGACCGTCCTCAGGTCTCGTGGCAGGTCTGGGTTTCCGAGTTCCATGACGGCATGCTCCCAGTTTTGACCTGTTGCCCACCGGCTTTCTCAGCAACGACTCATCCCCAGAGGGGCGCAGCCTGGGGGGGCTCATTGAATGTGTCAAACCTGAGAATCTGCAGCTCAAAAGGGGTTTACGAATCTACTGAGCCTCGAATCGAAGGCAGTCCCGGCAGTTGAGGCACCTCTTGCCCAGGCTCATGGAGTCCGCGTGGCCCAGCTCAGGATGTCCGCACCGGCACAGGACGGGCTGGGGACGTTCGGGGATGAGTGCGACGACGTACGGATGCTCTCGACGGCGCTGAAGAGCTGCGTTGATCAGGGAGTTCAGGTCTTCCACGGTCTCTCCAGGGACAATCTTGCAGGTCAGGCGGCCTGTGCGAGCTGATTCATCCGGACCAACTCCTCGTACGAGGGCTCCTCGTCGATCACCAGCAACCTGCCGTCCGAGGCGACCACCATGTCCGTGACGATCTCGCCGGTGGCCGGGTCGATGATCTCGTTGCCCCACCGGAAGCGCTGGTCGACCTCGTCGCCCCGCACGGGCTTCACGTCGGCCGTACGGCGCTGACGCAGGCGGGGAAGAGTGATCTGGTGCCACACGAGGCGCTGGGCCCTGTGAAGCTCCAGGCGGCGCTGGGAGACACCTTCGGTGCCCTCGTGGGTTGCGATGCCGTCCCAGCCCTCCCAGGCGCCAGAGAGGGCCTCCTGGGCTGTCTCAGTGAGCGTCCACAGGCTGTCCTCGCGGGTCACCAGGTTGTGCTCGGCAAGGCGGCTGAGGTGGCGGTATGCCGTGGCGGTGCTCACCATGGCGCTCTCGGTCAGCTCGGCGGCCGTCTGGCGGTCCTGCTTGCGCAGGGCGGCCAGCAGCTTCAAGGAGGAGGCTCCAAGGCCCCGGTGGGCGAAGGCGTCGTGGGACATCAGCTGAGTGATCACAGCCCCGTCCAGGTCACCGTTTCTCAGGTTCGACACACTCGACTGTGCCCCCCCAGGCTGCGCCCCCTTGAGGCTGTGTCGCTGCTGAGAACGGTCTTCGAACAGCATCCATTCGGAACCCTTCTCGCCCGAGCCGGACTCCATCAGCCGCACCCAGTTCTTCAGGCGCTGCGTGGTGGCGATGTAGGCAGTCCTGGCGGTGCACCCGGCCATCTCGGCGGCCTCGCGGAAGGACAGCGTGTAGACACGGCCTCCGGCGCGGTAGGCGGCCTTCCAGTGGGCCATGAGCACGCGCAGGGCGGTCGAGCCGGAGGTGCCGCGCCATGAGGAGCTGGCGATCTTGTCCCGCAGGGCGATGAGGTCGATGATCGCGTCCTGGCGGGCGCCGATGACCAGGCCGCTGCCGACGCACTTGCGGGCCCGCTCCCAGACCCGGTCGATGTACTTGTGGGCCGACGGCATGCTCATGTTGCGCACGTGGTTGCCGCCGAGGGACGGCCAGTCGATGAGGGCCTCGGTGAGCTGGTTCTTCGTCCACCCGAAGCGCACGCACCCGGCGGCGAGGGCGGAGGTGACAGCGTGCCCGTGGGCCGTCTTCGCGGACTGAAGGCTGGAGGAGCCGGTCGCGCCGTAGCGGGCCTCGGCGTCGCCGTCGATCATGAGTGCGGCCATGCGGGGGGAGAGCGCGGGGAAGGTCCGTGACCAGTGGTTCTTCTGCAGCTCGCGCGGAGATGAGGCCAGGAGTGACGAAGTCGTCGAAACTCCTGCGAGATTCACGTCACTTTCGGCGTGCGACGGGCTCGCCGAGAGATTAAAATAGCCAGGCACGGATGTTCGCGCCTTCCTGTTCTGAAGTCCAGTGAAGGTCCGGCAACCGTGAGGGCGATCGTCAGACCGACGAGGTCGGGTCGCCTGGTGAGGGATTTGAGGAAGTCCCTCCCACCCCGCTCGGTCTGCTTGGCGGCTTTACCGAGTCGGATGAGACCTCCAGGCGGAGGTCGAGCTGTACGTGAGGGGCGCGGAACCTGTGGCGGGTTCTAGCGCCCCTCCAGCTTTTCCTACGTGGAATCCATGATCGAAATCTCCCTTGGCGGGTGCTGATCAGCGTGCTGACCAGCGAGAAGTGATGGTGGGCCGTGTGATGGCGGGTACGGGCCCAGGGCCATTGAACATCATCCGGAGCCCGGATGGGGAGTCGAGTGCCGAATCCCACCCCGCAGGCGTGTCGGCCCGGCGGATCCGATCGACGAGTTTCGTGAGATGTGGCGACGCCTTGGGTAGCGTGCGAAATCCGCCAAGATAACCGCCACCGCGTTGCCTAGGGGCCCATCACCATGTCTTCAGCCCTCCCCGGAACCTTCCTGTCCTCCCAGGCCGTCCTGGCCGAGTCGCTGCCGTACTACCGGCGCCGCCCGCAGCAGGAGAAGTTGGCCGAGCGCATCGAGTCCACCTTCGCCGAGCGCCCCGAAGAGGAAGCGGACGAGCTGCCGCACATCCTCATGGCCGAGGCGGGCACCGGCACCGGCAAGTCGCTGGCCGCGATGATCCCGCTCGTGCACGCCAGCCGCCGGGGCGGCCGGTACATCGTCGCCACCGCCACGATCGCCCTGATGAACCAGTACATCCGCAGCGACCTGCCGATGCTGCAGCGCGAACTGGGAGCGGCGGGCGTCGACTTCACCTGGGCCCCGCTCAAGGGCGTCAGCAACTTCCTGTGCAAGGTCAAGCTCGCCGAGGGCCCTGCCATCCCGGGCCTGCGCGCGCTGCTGGAGGAGATCAAGCCGGACGACGAGGGCAACGAGACCCACACCGGCGACAAGGACGACATCCAGACCCCCATCGACCACCGCACCGAGTGGTCCCTGCTGTCGGCGTCCTCCGACGAGTGCCCCGGCCGCTCGAAGTGCGGCATGGGCGACGCCTGCTTCGCGATGAGGCACAAGGACGCCGCGATGGAGGCGGGCATCGTCGTCACCAACACGGCCGTCCTCATGCTCGACACCAAGCTGCACCGCCAGACCCGCCTGTCCAGCGCCAGCGGCGAGGGCATGCACATCCTGCTTGGCGACTACGACGGCCTGGTCGTGGACGAGGCACACGAGCTGGAGTCCACCGCGACCAGTCACCTCGGCTTCGACGTCCGCCAGGGCGGCCTCATGCGCTACGCCGACCAGGTGGTCAGCTTCGTTCAGACCCACGGCGACGACACGGCCGCCGGGGCCGAGATGCAGCAGCAGAAGGTCCTCGACCACCTCGACGAGGTCGGCAAGGCCATCCTCGCCACCCTCGGCAAGGAGAAGCAGGCCACCCTCGGCTCCGACTTCATTACCGAGCACTTCCCCGCCTTCGAGAGCCTGTTCGTCGAGCTGATGGAGCTGGTGGCCCAGCTGCGCAAGGTCAAGATCGTGCGCGGCGCGGCCGAGCGCTACGAGGACATCAAGGACCGCCTGTCCACCCAGGGCAGCAACTACCTCCAGCACCTCAAGGAGATCCTCCTGGCCGAGCCCCACAAGGTCGTGCGCTGGGCGGAGGTCTACGGCGAGCGCAACCGCTGGATCATCAAGACCGCCCCCATCGAGGTCGGCGACTACCTGCGCGAGGAACTGTGGGACCGCGTCCCCTCCGTGCTCATGTCCGCCACGCTGAGCGCCGGGATCGGCCAGTCCCGCTACGACTACGTCCAGCGCTCCCTGGGCCTGCAGGGCGCCGAGGTCCTCGACGTCGGCACCCCCTTCGACTACCCGACCCAGGCCCTGCTCTACGTCCCTGAGTCCGGCGTGCCCTCCCCGTCGCCCTCCAGCCGCGCCGCCTGGGAGACCTGGGCCCGAGAGGCGACCTACGAGCTGGTCCGCATGGCCGGGGGCGGCGCCATGCTCCTCTACACCTCCCGCAAGGCCATGAACGACGCCCACGGCGCGCTGTCCGGCCGCCTGGCCGACATCGGCTGCACCTCGTTCATCCAGGGCGCCGACCTGACCAACAAGGAGATCGCCGCCCGTTTCCGCGACGACGAGGACTCCGTCCTGTTCGGCCTGCGGTCCTTCATGACCGGCATGGACTTCCCCGGCCGCACGAACCGGCTCGTCGTGATCGACAAGCTGCCCTTCGCCGTGCCGACCGACCCGATCAACATGGCCCGCGAGGACGCCATCTCCAGCCGTGGAGGGAACCCCTTCGTCGACCTGGCCCTGCCCACCATGACCCTCGTCCTGGAGCAGGCGTTCGGCCGCCTCATCCGCAGCTCGGACGACCGGGGCACCGTCGCGATCCTCGACTCGCGGCTGTCGGCGACCTGGTGGGGCCAGAAGATCCAGGCGGCCCTGCCGCCCGCCCGCCGCACCACGGACTTCGCCGACGTCGCCGAGTTCTACGCCCGCCACGGCGCGCACGAACTCGCCAGCTGAATCCGTTGATCGCTACCCCAACTTTGGGGTAGAGTTGGCCTCACGCCAAGACAGACCCGCCACAGCACAGGAGCATCAACGTGACGACTTCCGCTGCCCTCACCAAGGCGCTCGTTCCCGCCTACGACTTCGATCAGGTCACCGCCTCCCTCAAGGCCGACCCGGGCACCGACCTCGCATCCCTGCTCAACGACCTGGCCAAGATCCCCACCCCGGAGATCACCAAGCCGGTCGCCAAGAAGACCAAACTGGCCGTCGCCGAGCAGCTCAACGCGCAGATGGCGCACTCGATCGAGGCCCTTCCCCAGGTCTTCGGCAAGACCCCGCTCCCGGCCACCCGCCGGACGCTGCGCAAGAACGAACTGGCGGCCTTCACGGACGAGAAGGAGGAGATCGTCACCGCGAAGGCCGCCCTCACCAAGCGCGAGGAGCAGATCACCCGCGCAGTCTCCACGCACTTCGACGTCGTCGCCGAGCGCGAAGGCCGCGCCTCGATCGACAAGACGCCGGTCGACAAGAACGGCCACTACCTGATCGGCGGCAGCGGCAAGGGCACGCGAATGGAAGCCCCCGTCCCCGGCCGAGAGAAGTTCTTTGTTCGCGAGCGCAGCCAGGACAGGTCCGAACTGAACTTCGAGATGCTTTTTGACCTCTACGAGCAGGGCAGGGTCTCCCGCGCGGAGTTCCTCTACTACACCAAGGAGGTCCGGTACCGCGTGCTCGACGGCGCGAAGTTCAGCAAGGGCCTCCTGTCCCGGGCGCGCCGCAGCCGGACCCAGGAGATCATGACCATGATCAGCAGGGTCACCTACGGCACGCTGAGCATCAAGCTCCGCAGTTAGCAAGATCCCCTCCACCGGAGGGACGTACATAATGCCCACCTCCGCCCGTATACACGGGCGGAGGTAGCGGTATATGAGAGGTCACCATGACTGACGACGACACGAACCCCATCATCATCGAGCCCTACGTCGACACCCGAAAGGCCGACCCGAAGAAGAACATCTTCATCCTCTACGACGAGGACTTCCTGGAGGAAACCGACCCCAGGCGGCAATCAACCGACCCGGACAGGCCGCTGCGCCAGCCGCACTTCTCCATCGGAGAGATCGGCCCCTGGGTCTTCGGCCGGAACGTCCACTGGCTGCGCAACGAGACGAAGAACCACCCTCTCATGCTGAACGGCAAGCGACTCGTCTTCCGCTTCACCACGGGCGGCCGGGGAGGGGGCGAGCGCCGCCTGACCCTGCCCGACATCGAACGCCTGGCCTGGGCCCTGTTCCAGGGCAAAAGGATCGACGGAGTCGTACTCCAGCGCGCGACACAGATTCTCTCCTCCGTCGCCCACCAGCACGGCGCACTCCGAGACAAGAACGGAAAGCGGATCCGGTGACACGCCCCACCCTGCTGGTCGACGGCAACAACCTGCTCTACCGCGCGGTCGAGGCCACCCGCCGCTCGGCCATGAACGCCCCCGACGGCACGAGCACCAGCGCCCTGGTGGTCTTCACCTCCACCCTCTCCCGCTACATCCGCGAGGAGAAGCCCTACCGCGTCATGATCTGCTGGGACGCGGGCTACGGCTGGCGCACCCGCCTGCACCCGGGCTACAAGGCCGCCCGGCCCCAGCACACCGACGACTACCGCAGCACCTCCCGGGACCTCGTCACCGGCTTCCTGCAGCGCTGCCGCATCCCCCAGGCCAGAGTCGACGGCTTCGAGGCCGACGACCTGATCGCCGCCTACTGGCGCGCCCTGGACGCCCCCATCACCATCCTGTCCAACGACAAGGACATGCTCCAGATGGTGGGCCCCAACCCGGCCGGGCAGCCCTGCGAGCAGATCCGCATCTCCTCGGCCGACACCCCGACCGACCGCTGGGACGAGGCGAAGGTCATCGAGCACTTCGGCTGCACACCCGCCCAGCTGCCGATCGCCATGTCGCTGGCCGGAGACCCCGGAGACGGCGTTCCCGGAGTCTCCGGCATCGGTATGAAAACGGCCGTCAAGCACCTCGCGAAGGCCGACTGGGACCTCAGCGCCATCACCCACCCGGGCATCGCCGCCGCCCGCGACAGCGGAGAGATAGAGGTCTACCGCCAGCTCGTCGACCTGCGCGACACCCCCACCCCCGTGGTCCTGCCCCTGTCGGTGGCCCCCTTCATCCCCGTCACCCCCGGCCCGGACGACGCCTGGAGGGATCTCTACGGCTTCCTCAGCCGCTACGGCATGACCCGGACCATCAACCGCCTGGCCAGCGGCGAACTCTGGTAGGGCATTTTCTTGCCCCCGGCCGAGCGCCGGGATAGCTTCAAGGAGCCTCCCCGCCAAGGGGCATCACCCACGGCATGCACCACCGATTTGCCGTGCCCAGCCACCGCCAGGTTGGAGCTATCAACTTGATCAACTTCGCCCCCACCGCCCCGTACGGAAAGCCCGCCACGACGGCCGAAGCGCCCCCCGTGACCGCGCGCCCCGCCGGAGCCCCGGGCCCCGTCTCCATGGCCGCCACGGACCTCCTGGACTCCCCGGCGGACTGGTCCTGGGAGCAGCTGCGCGACTACGTCACGAGGTCCATCGCCGAGCGCCACGGGCCCCAGCCTCGGCACGAGTCCGTCAAGGTCAACTCGGTCTTCAAGTCCTTCGCCGCCCGCTGGGGCAACCAGGCCGGACCGATCGCGCGCTTCGCCTTCGAGGACCAGGACGGCTTCTGGCGCTCGGGCCCGGTCACCCTCACCCGGTTCATGAAGGGCAACGACGCCCACTTTGCGGGCCCCATCTCGGAGCGCCTTGCCAATGTCTAAGGCTCTCGACGCCATCCCCTGGGGCGAGCCGCCCTGCTGCCCGGACTTCTTCATCTGCTGCTGCCACGGCAACTTGTCCATCGAGTGCACCAGGCATCACGAGAACCCCTGCACGCGAAGCGAGGGGCACTCCTCGGTCACCCGGGAGCAGTGGCACGACTGGGCGGAGAGGTGGGAACGGGAACTGCTCGACCGCCACATCACCGCCCACCAGGTCCTGGAGGCCTTCGGTCTCCCCGACTGGTGGAACACCAGAGCCCTGAACGCCCTCATCTGATCCACACGGCCCGACCGCCACGGGCCCCTCATCAAGGACCGCCACCTTGAAACCGCCACCGAAACCCGCCGCCTGCATGCCGCTGTCCAACGCGGACTTCGAGCGCCTGAGGGCCGCCCGTCCCAAGCTGTGGGGCGACCCCCAGCGCGAGTGCAAGGTCTGCCTGAAGGAGAACGGCAACACCTACCGCTGGTGGGCCGACTCCTCGCGAACCGAGATCGCCACATACGAGTGCAATTGCACCGACCAGTGGCTGATGCACATGTGGTTCCTCAACGCAGGCATCGGAGCCAACTACCAGCGCCTGACCTGGGACGACGTCGCCAGTGTGGACCCAGCCATCGTCGAGCAGATCATGGCCTACGTCCTGAACGCCAAGCGCAACGTCGCCGACGGCCGCAACCTCGTGCTGTGGTCGCAGTCCCCGGGCACCGGCAAGACGCTCCTGCTCAGCCTGCTGCTCAAGGCCCTCATGGTCCAGGGCTTCCAGGCCCACCTCGCCCAGTTCAACGAGATCATCGACCTCTTCACGAACTCCTGGCGGGACAAAGCCGAGCGCGAGCAGTGGAACCGCCGCGTACGCAACGTCCACATCCTCGGCATGGACGACATGGGCAAGGAGAGCAAGGGCCGCCTGGAGATGGTCGAGGCCATGGTCGATCAGATCGTCCGCGCCCGCGTCTCCGACTCCCTGCCGGTGGCCATCACCACCAACCTCACACCCCAGCAGATGCAGGAGGGGTACGGAGGCGGCGTCATGAGCCTGCTGTCCGAGCAGGCCGACTTCATCGAGGTCACCGGCACCGACTACCGGCCCCGCCGACGAGAACTCACAGCCCAGGAGGCCCGCCTGGGCCTCGTCCGACCGATTGCAGCGGTGTGACCATGAGCAACGACGACATGTACCTCGGCACGGACATCTGGACCGCGAACCCTGCGGCGCAGCCTGCGCGCCTCCCCGTCCCCAAGGTCAAAAGCCTCCTTGGCGCGGAGGACCGCCATCGGCTTGCCCCGCGCCCCGTCGCCTACGCCAACGCGAGCACGACGGCGGCCGTCGCGGAGGTCGAGGCCGAGCTGAACAAGCTCCGTACCGGCCTCAAGGGGTTCTCCGACAAGTTTGTCGAGCTGGACATGACCACCACCCGCATGGTTGCCGCCCTGCGGGCGCCGGACGGCGAACTCGCCGAGGCGAGGGACACGATTGCAGCCCTGGAGAAACGGGTCGGGGCTCTGATCAAGGAGGCGCAGCGGCAGAAGCGCCGCGCCGAGCGCGCCGAGATCACGCCGGAGGAGATCGAGGCGAGCAAGCCGGGCGAGGTCGCCTTCCTGCGCCGGACCCCGGGTGACGCAATCAGGTACCTCGCCGCCGAGGTCATGAAGCACGCCGAAGCCGACGTCAACGCCTTCCTGATGGGCGCCGCCATGGGCCTGCGCATGATCGCCGATGACGTGGATCGGCTGCCGCAGGGATGACCACGAACGCCGAGGCGACCCTGTACGCCTCCCTCACCGACGTGGACGCGCTGGAGCAGCTGGCCGACACCGGCCTGGCCGCCGAGTGCATCCCGACGGAGGGCATGCGCGAGGTCGTCGCCTACTGCGTGGCGTACTTCCACCGTTCCGGCCGAACCAAGGCGCCCTCCCGCGAGCTGCTGCAGGAACAGTGGGGCACACGCCTGGAGCAGTGCCAGGTCATCCTCCCCGAAGCCGACCTGCAGGCCGACGAGATCTGGGCGGCCGTGGAGTACCTGCGCTCCCAGCACGTCCTGGCCGAGTCCCAGCGCCTCCAGCGCGACATCGCCGTGAAGATCGCCGAGGCCGGGGTCCACGAACGCGTCGAGGTCATCCACGAGGCCGCCCAGGCCTTCCACGGCCTGTCCATGTCCGTACGCGACCGCTCGGCCGAGGTCGAGGGCATCACCGGCCTGCGCGACTCCCTGGCCCGCTACGACCAGCGCGCCGCCGCCCCCAAGGTCATCTCCGGCATGTCGCTGGGTATGAGCGCCGTGGACGAGCACTGCCTGGGCATCCACGACGGCGAGATCTGCACCTGGGCCGCCCCGCCCAAGGGCGCGAAGTCCTGGACCTCCACCCACGTCGCCCACACCGAGTGGAAGCGCGGCCGGGAAACCGTCCTCTACACGCTGGAGAACGGCGTGAAGATGTCCTACGACCGGCTCGCCTGCCAGATCTGCTGCGTGGACTACCGCCAGTACCAGAAGGGCACCTGCACCCCCGAGGACGTCGACCGCGTACGCACCTGGCTGGACGAGAACGAAGCCGAGCTGGCCGACGGACTGCACATCCTCTCCCCGGACGACGGCCGCCGCACCCCGGCCGCCCTCATCCGCCAGGCCCAGTCCTACGGCGCCAAGAGCGTCATCGTCGACCAGCTCTCCCACATCGAGCACCCCAGCCCCGACTCCCGCCGCGCCCAGCACCAGAAGATCGCCGACATCATGGACGAACTGTCCAAGATCATCACCACCGGCCACCAGATGCTGCCGCTGTTCCTCAACGCCCAGATCAACCGCGAAGGCGTGGCCGCCGCGAGCAAGGCCGGACGGCTGGAGCTGCAGCACCTCGCGGAGTCGGCCGCCATCGAGCGCTACAGCAGCTGGGTGTTCGGCCTGATCCGCTCCGAGACCGAGGTCGTGGCCGGGATGGCCACGCTGCAGATGCTCGCCTCCCGGCGCATGGACCTGAAGAACTGGCGCATGGCCTGGGAGCCCTGGTACGGCACTCAGCACAGCCTCGGCGAGGTGTCCCTGTGAGTACGACAGTCAAGATCACCCATGTCATCGAGTACCCGCTGACTCTCGTCAGGGACGACCCCGAAGAATTCGCGCGAGGCATGGTGCGGATCTACGCCCTGCAGGCCCTCTGCCGCGCATACCCCTGCACCAGCACGACCGACGACCTTCAGATCACCGTCGCGACGGCGCGGACGACGGACCCCTTCGGCCGCATCACGCTGACCGGCACCGCCACGGCCCCCTGCGGCAAACCCCGCGACTGCGCCAAGACGTACGGGGTGGTCCTCCCATGACCGGCCCCGTTGTCCACGAGCTGACGACGACGGTCCTCCTCACCGGCGACGAGATCTTCGACGTCGGCGAGTTCACGGAGAAGGACCTCACCGTGCGGCTCGTCCGCGACGCCCCCTGCCTGGAAGGCGATGAGGACCGGGTCATGGTCACCTCGACTCCCTGCAGCGACCCGCCCGCCGTGTTCGCCTTCCCCCACTCGCACCTCTACCGCGCGAGAGCAATCTGCCGCACCCCCTACAAGTGCGCGCTCCTACGAAAGGCGGACCGGTGACGTTCCCCTGCAGTACCGATCCTCGCCTCTTCGACGCCGGGGGCGGCCCCGACGACCCGGACGTCCAGAAGGCCAAGGCCATCTGCTTCACCTGCCCGGCCATTTTCATGTGCCGCCAGCAGGGCCGTGACGGCCGCGAGAACGGCGTCTGGGGCGGCGAGTCCCAGGTCGAGCGAGTCGGTGTCGTCGGCATGGGAGAGGACGCGGCCGAGTGCGGCACCTACGCCGGGCTGATGCTCCACCGCGCCCTGTTGGAGACGTGCGAGACCTGCCTTGCAGCCCGGCGCGAGCGCGAGCGGGACTACAACGAGAAGCGCAAGGCAGGCAAGAAGCTCGTGGACATCAAGCCTCGTGGAGGAGTCCGCACGAAGTCGGAGTGCCCCTCCGTGGCCGCCTACAAGCGCCACATGAAGAACGACGAAGACCCGGGGCCCTGCGGTTGCCGTGGCGCCTACAACGCAGCGAGGAAGGCCGAGAGGGCCGCCAAGCCGAAGGGGCCCCGCAAGGTCCAGGGCTGCCCGTCCACGGCCGCCTACCGTCGGCACCACCGCAACGGCGAGAGCGGCATCGAGTGCGGCTGCCGGGCATTCAAGCTGGGCAAGGACGCCAAGGCCCGCGAAGAGAAGAAGCAGAAGGCAGGCGCAGCATGAGTACGAACATGGCCCACCGCGTGTGGCTGCGCGTCTTCAGCGGCGAGCCGGAGGGGCGCTGTCCCTCCTGCCTGACATCGCCGGTCCTCACCGAGTACCACGACACGGTCGTCATGGGCATGTGCAAGGAGAAGCGCGACATCGTCCTGGCGCTGGCCGACGACGTCTCGGACGTCCCGGACGAGACCACCCCGCACCTGTGCCGGGGCTGCCCCACCTGCGGCTACGAGTGGTGTGAGGGCGTGGCCAGCGCCGAGGATCTCCTTCGGGTGAAGGGCCGGGCCTCCGATGACGACTGACCTCGAACAGCTCGCCGCCCTGCCCGAGGCCCACAAGGCCCAGCTCGCCCGCGACGCGCTGGCCTCCATCGGCGTCGCCGTGAAACGCGAGCAGGGTGACGAACTGATCATCGCCTGCCCCATCGGCGGCTACCACAAGGACCAGGAGCGCAACCCCACGGCGGCCCTGTCGACCACGAAGCTGCTCTTCAACTGCCTGGGCTGCCAGGCCCGGGGAACGATCCTGTGGCTGATTGCCACGGTGCGCGGCGACGACAGCATCGAGCAGGCCCGCCAGTGGCTCACCGGCGAAGCCGGACTGACCCGGGCCATGGACCTGCCGGTCCTGCTCGACCTCTTCGACTCGCTGTACGCCGAGAAGAAGACCGAGCCGATCCCGGTCTACAGCCCCCGCATGCTGGACCGCTGGGAGGGCATCGACGGCTACATCCTCGACGACCGCCAGATCCCCATCACCACGGCGGCGAAAATGGGGATCTGCACCGACCCCGACGGCTTCATGGGCCCGCCGGACAGCCGCGTACGCACCGGCCCTCGCGCCGTCATCCCGCATTACTGGAGGGGCGACCTCGTCGGCTGGCAGTCCCGCCGCCTGCCCGCCGCCGACCCGAGCGCGCCCAAGTACCTCTCCACGCCGAGCTTCCCCCGCGACCAGACGATCTACAACGACTTGCTCCACGCGGACGAGGTCGTCGTCGTCGAGTCACCCATGAGCGCCCTGCGGCACATGCACCACTCGCCGGTCGTCGCGACCTTCGGCAGCGAGGTCACCGAAGCCCAGATCACCCGCCTGGCCCGCAACCGGGGCAAGGTCACCTGGTGGCCAGACAACGACCCCGCCGGGTGGCGCACCGTGGAGGGCTACCAGCGCAAGGGCAGCCGCTCCCGCTCCCTGGGCGCCCCCGAGCGGGCCTCGGCCATGTGCCAGAACTGGATCGTCCAGAACCCCTTCGCGGCCGACCCGGCCGACCTGTCCGACGAGGTCTACGACATCGTCCTGGACACCGCCGTGCCCTGGCAGATCTACCAGCGGCCCGAGCGGCTGTACTGCCACCGGTGCCTCAACGTCGCCCACCGTGGGGCCTGCTGATGGACCACGAGACCTACCGCCTGGACCCCCAGAGCGCCGTCGCCGACGCCGAACAGTGGATGGCCCGCCACCAGGTCGACTGGGGCCCGGCCGCGCTGACCGATCACCTGAACCGGTTCGCCATCTACGCCTCCGACGGCAGTATCGCTCGGCCCAGCCGCTTCTCACTCAGGGGCAGGCTGCACTTCCTGAACAGCCAGCCCCTGTTCGTCGCCGAGGTCGGCGACACGTTGTGCTGGGACGGAACTCGTGTCCAGCTGCACTCCACCAACCGCCAAGGGGTGCAGACCTGCACCAGCGAGGAGGCCCCTATGCTCAAGTTCGGCACCGGCGCGATCATCCAGGACGACGAGGAAGGCCGTATCGTCCGTACGGCCGTCGCGCTCAGCGAGGCCGAGCGCGCGGGGATCATCGACGAGGGCGAAGAGACGGAGCCCGAGGGGGAGTAGGCGTGGCGGACCTGCAGCTGATCGGCCGCCCGGACGCCGCCATCGTCTCCACGAGCACCGACCTCGTGCCCGTGCGCTCGACCTGGGGACGTCATGACGTCAACGGCTACTACCGGGCTCTGGGGGTGCGGCCGGACGCCACCCGCCGCCAGCTCATGGACGCCTACCTCGCCCGGGACGGTCAGAACGACGCCTACCTGACCTACGTCTTCCGCCAGCTCCTCGACGTCCGGACCCGGGCCCGCTACGACGCCGCGCCGCTCGGCCAGCCCTTCCAGGACCGCTACGTCCACGACGAGATCCTGCGCCTGGCGAGCCTGCAGGCGTCCGCCCAGAATGCCGCCCATGGCACCGAAACGACCGCCGCAGACATTCTTAAATCTCACGGAATCAGCTCCGAAGAACCGACGGGCGAATTTCTTGATTCCGCCCCGCAGGGACGCTTTAGTGATGACGGGAAGAGGGACCGCCAACCCTCTCCCAGCTCCCCGGCCACCTGGTCGTACTCCTACCTTCTACTGGCATCCACCTGCGACGATGAGTCGCGGATGGCTCAGTGGAGGGAAGGGCTCGGCAAGGCCCTGGCGGCCCGGAACTGTCCGCGATTCGCGGTCGGATTCCACGGCATTCCAGGGCGGCCGTTCTTCGTGGCGAAGGACCTCGGGCCCCCCGTGGTGTTTCTCCACGAGGACCAGCCCGTGACGGAGGAGTTGATCGCGGCAGCCGCCACTGCCGCCGTCGGATAACCGACATCACCCGCCATCAGAACCGCATCAGGAGCATTCGTGACCGCCAACACGAGCCCCACCTTCCGCAAGGGCGGCAGCGCCGCCGAAGAGGCCGAGAAGGAGTCCAACGCCAACGGTGGCCGCCGCGACCGGGGCCCGGACTACTTCAGCCTCAAGGAGGACCAGTCCTCCACCGTGATCCGTCTCCTGACGGACCACGACGACTGGATCTACGTCGAGCAGCACTCGTTCGTGCCGACCAAGGCGGCCCCCAAGGGCGTCGAGAAGTGGCCCAAGGCCATGACCTCCGTCTGCCGCAAGGACCCGGCGTTCGAGGGGCACTTCTCGGACTGCTACATCTGCGACAACAAGATCAAGAACAACTTCGGCAAGGTCGCCTCCTCCCGCATCCGTGTCTGGGCCCTGGCGGTCGAGCGCGAGCTGGTGCGCGGTGACGGCACCGAAGCCCTCGGCGGCCCGGCCAAGAAGGGCGTCGTCATCGGCGTCCGGGACCGGATCGACGAGGTCGACGAGCTGAACGCCGACGGCAAGCCGACCGGCGCCAAGGTCAACTATCCGCGCCTGCTGGTGATCAACCAGCCCATGAAGGGGTTCTTCGCCAACCTCAAGGCGCTCCACGGCCTCTACGGCACGGTCTGCGACCGCGACTTCGCCATCACCCGCGACGGGCTCGGCACGGACACGAACTACAAGATCGTGCCCATCGACCCGATCCCCGACCTCAAGCCCGGCACCCCGGCCTGGGAGCTCTACACCCAGTCCGTCACCGACCGTGAGGTCGTCCTGGAGGCGATCGTCGGCGAGAAGGCCAGCGACGAGTACTACGCGCGGTTCTTCGACCCGACCAAGACCGTCGAGAAGGACGGCACCATCGTGGACTCCACCGCCGCCACGACGGCCACCGGAGCCGTCGCCGTCGGCGGCATGATGAACCTCGCCAGCGCCAGCTCCCCCTCGGGCGACACGGGCCTCTCCTCCGACATGCGGGGCAAGATCCAGGCCCTGGGAGTACCGGCCGGTAGCTGATCCAGCCCGGCCCCTCAAACCCGGTCCGCCCCGGTGCCGTCAGATACGGCTCCAGTGACTCAGTCGCTGTTTCTTCCCGGGGCGGGCCGGATCCATCACCCTCCTTCATGCGCGAGGACCACCACAGTGCTGCGCCTGGTCACTTCCTATGCCTCTGAGCGTTTCCCCGGAGCCGAACACCGTGTCGGCGGCCTGCGAATCCACCTCCCCGCCCTCGTCGAGCACGAGGAAGACGGCACCCGCTGGCTGCTGAACCCCGGCTACACGCCCCTCGACGTCACGACGTCTGTGTGGCGTCGGGCGCTCGCCGACGGCGCGGCCGGGATCCTCTTCCCCCTGCAGGACGGCATCTGCGCCATCGCCTCCCACCAGGTCGACGAGCACGCCCACGACCTGGGCAACGGCCACCTGCGCCTCAACCACGCGCACACCGCGATCTTCTCCGATGCCGACGGCATCCCGACCTACCACGAGGTCCTGGACCAGACCGAGGCTCGTGACAGCACGCCGCCGATCCGCCCGAAGCAGGGGTTCGTCCACCTGCACACGCACAGCGAGTACAGCCCCCTCGACGGCCTGTCCCGCATGGCCGAGATCGTCGAGCAGGTCGCAGCCCACGGCCAGCGCGCCGTCGGCATCACCGACCACGGCAACTGCGCCGGGCACCCGGCCCTGCAGCGCGCGGCCGACGCCGCCGGACTCAAGCCGGTCTTCGGCATCGAAGCCAACCTGACCGACGACCGGCACCAGCGCTCCACCGACCTCGTCCCCGACGACGACCCCATGCGCGACGTCCTGGACGACGAGGGCAAGCAGGTCCCGTTCGCCCGGCAGATTCTCAACAAGTACTGGCACCTGTGCCTGTTCGCCGAGACCGACGAGGGCCTGCGCAACATCTGGGCCGCGTCCACCGAAGGTTTCCGCGACGGCTTCTACGGCCGCCCCCGCATGGACTGGGACACCCTGGCCCGCCACAGCGAAGGCGTCATCGCCTCCACCGGCTGCCTGCGCGGCCCCGTTGCCGTCGCCATCAAGGCAGGCGACATGGAGCTGGCCCGCCACCGTCTGACCCGGCTCATGGACATCTACCCGGGCCGCCTGTACGTCGAGCTGCAGCCCAACGACCTGCCCGAGCAGCGCCTGGTCAACGAGACGATGGTCGCCCTGGCCCGCGAGTTCGGCCTGCCGCTGCTGGCCACCGTCGACTCCCACTTCCCGACGGCCGAGGACGCCCACGCCCACCAGGTGTGGATCGCCTGCCAGACCCAGAAGGACGTCCAGGACGAAGGCGACCTCTTCAAGGAGGACCTCAACCTTTACCTGATGGGCGAGGACGAGGTCCGCGACGGCCTGGCCTACCTCGGCGCGGCCGTCGCCAGCGAAGCCATCGCCAACACCGTGGTGCTCACCGACCGCTGCGACGCCCGCATCAAGGGCGCCCCCGTCGTTCCGTCCTTCACCGGCGACCCGGACGAGGACGTACGGCGCCTGCGCGAGCTGTGCATGGCCAACTGGGACCGCCTGCCCGCCAGCGCCCAGGACCAGCCGACCGGCGCCCACCGCGTCTACCGCGAGCGCTTCGAGCGCGAGATGGACCTGCTGGTCACCAAGGGCTTCTGCGGCTACTACCTGATGGTCGCCGACTACGTGGGCTGGGCCAAGGAGAACGGCATCCTCGTCGGCCCCGGGCGCGGCTCCGGAGGCGGCTCCCTGGTCGCCTACCTCGCCCGCATCACCAGCCTGGACCCGATCCGCCACGACCTGCTCTTCGAGCGCTTCCTGACCATGGGCCGCTCCGGCCTGCCCGACTTCGACGTCGACTTCCCCGCCTCGAAGAAGGGCCTGATCCTCGGCTACCTCCGCCAGCGCTGGGGCGCCGAGTTCGTCGTCACCATCGGCTCCGAGGGCCGCCTGAAGAACAAGGCCGTCCTCGACAACGTCCTGCGCGCGCTGAAGTCCCGCCTGCCCGACAACGCCGAGGCCGACCTGAAGCAGGTCAAGGAGCTGATCAAGGAGGCCGAGGCGGGCACCGCCGGACTCGGCATGAGCTGGGAGGACCTGTGGGTCCAGCACGGTGACCAGCTCCAGCCCTACGCCGACCGCTACCCCGAGCTGTTCGCCATGGCCGAGAAGTTCGTCGGCCGCCTGAAGTCCTACGGCCGCCATGCCGCCGGGGTCGTCATCTCCACCGACGCGCCCCTGTCCGACTGGATGCCGATGCGCGCGGTCGACGGCGAAGAGCAGATGGTCACCCAGTGGGCCATGGACGACGTCGAGGCCATCGGCGGCATCAAGTTCGACATCCTCACCCTCGGCACCCTCGACACGATCCAGCGCTGCATCGACCTCGTCTACGCCCGCTACGGCGTCCGCATCGACCTGGAGTCCTGGGACAAGGAGTTCGAGGACCCGGACGTGTGGGACGAGATCCAGCGCGCCCTGACCCTCGGCATCTTCCAGATCGAAACGCCGAGCGGCACCCGCCTGTGCGAGCGGATGCGCCCGGCCAACATCGCCGAGCTGTCCGACATGATCACCATCGTCCGGCCGGGCCCCATGAACTCCGGCCTCACCGACGCCTACCTGCGCCGCCGCGCCGGAGAGCAGGCCGTCACCTACCCCGACGAGCGCCTGCGCCGCGTCCTGGAGCCCACCTACGGCGCCATGATCTACCAGGAGCAGGTCATGGCCGTCACCCGGATCATCGCCGGGTACGACGAGTCCGAGGCCGACACCGTCCGCAAGATCCTCGGCAAGAAGAAGGTCGCCGCGATCGAGTCGGCCGGACGCGAGTTCCTCGAACGAGCCGACATGGCCGAGGCCCAGGCCGCCCACCTGTGGGCCCAGATGGCCGAGTTCTCCAAGTACGGTTTCAACAAGTCCCACGCCTACGCCTACGCCTACCTCGCGTACTGGACCGCGTTCCTGAAGGTCAACTACCGGCGCGAGTTCCTCGTGGCCGTCATGACGACCGTCGACAACGACCGGCTGCCCGAGTTCGTCCGCGAGGCCCGCCGCGTCGGCGTCGGCGTCCAGCCGCCGGACATCAACCTCTCCCGCCAGGGCTTCACCGTCGACCCGGCCGAGTACTCGATCCGCTACGGTCTCGACTCCGTCAAGGGCGTCGGCGAGTCCGCTGTCGGCGACATCGTCCCCCACCAGCCCTACCAGGCCTGGGACGACTTCCTGGAGCGCAAGGGCTCCAAGGCCAACGCCGGGGTCGTCTCCCTGCTGGCCAGGGTCGGCGCCTTCGACTCCCTCGTGCCCAACCGGCGCGGCCTGGAAGCCACCCTGCTGGCCAAGAAGACCGGCGAGGACGCCCGCTGCACCCTCAAGCAGGACGACGCCCAGCCGGAGACTCTCCTCATACACCCCCGGCGGGACGACGAGTCCGACGAGGACTTCGCGGCCCGCAAGGAGGCCGCCCGCGTCCGGCAGCGCGTCGCCCCGCCTACCTGCACCTTCGACTGGAAGACCGAGCCCGCCCCGGTCAACGCCCGCACCGGCAAGAAACTCAAGCCGAAGCCCCCACCGAAGAAGTGCACCAAGGCCTGCCGGATGTACGACCCCCGGCCGCCGATGGACCTCGACGCCGTCGAGCCCTACACGGACGAGGACATCCGCCAGATCGAGCTGGAGATGCTCGGAGTCTTCCTCTCCAGCACCCCCTTCGAACGGCTCAACCCGAACGACCGCCAGGCGTGCCTGCACAACGCCACCGTGATCACGGATGGCCCCAACGGCAACTACATCGTCGCCGCGATCGTCGCCTCCGCCCGGCCCCACCGCTCCATCCCCATGGGGTTCGTGTCCCTGGAGACCGAGGCCGCCACCCTCAGCGCGGCCGTGTTCCAGGACGCCTGGGCCGTCGAGAAGCACCGCCTGAACAAGGGCCAGCTCTGCTTCGCCGAGATCCGCAAAACCGACCGGGGCCTCAACCTCGTCGCCTACCAGCCCGTCTAAGGAGCACCCGCCAGTGAGCACCACCCGAAAAGCCGTCATCAGCTTCCTCGTGGGCTTCGTGACCGTCATCCTCCTCACGGCCGCCGCTTTCGCGTTCCGCTGGTTCAGCGCCGACCTGCGCGGCGAGGCCAGCAAGCGCGAGCAGACGATCGCCAACGGCGCCTGGCGCCTGGGCACCTACGAGGAGTTCTTCGACCTCTGCGCCGCCGTCGAGTCGACCGAGCAGAAGATCAAGAACCTCGAAGCCGAGCTGGCCACCAAGCCCTCCGCAGACCGGGCCGAGCGGATCAACACCAGCCTCGCCGCGCTGAAGAACACCCGCGCCGACTCGATCGCCACCTACAACTCCAAGGCCTCCCAGGAACACCGCACCGCGTTCCAGGACGCCGCCCTGCCCTACACCCTCAACAACGCCCAGGAGACCCAGTGCGCCGCCTGACCACCACCCTGACCGCCACCCTCATGACGGTCGGCCTCGTCCTCGGCCTCACCGCCTGCATGGAGGAGGACACCAAGCCGTCCTCCCGCGCCAAGGAGAACTCGGCCCGCAGCAGCAACTACGACCGCCTCGTCGCCAAGCAGCCCGCCGAGACCGTCGACCACAGCCCCACCCGCGACACGAAGAACTTCTGGATCAAGACCTGGGGCAAGACTCCCGGCAAGCTCTCCTACGTCTACCTGCAGGACGCGGCGGGCGGCTGGGGCTACTTCGTCCTCAAGGGCCTGCCCGTCACCTACTGCGTGAGCCTCCTCCCGCCGGAGAGCAAGACCCGCGTCGACCTCGGCCAGTACGAGGGCGACTCCTTCATCCAGGGCCCCTCCATGGACGGCACCTACAGCAGCAACTCCAACTGCAGCTCGTACTACGGCGAGGACGCCAACACGGGCGCCTACGTCGAGTTCAGCGTCGGCGCGAACCAGTCCTACCTGCTCTACAGCGAGCCGATGGACCTGCCGCAGTTCAAGGGCGCCGTGCCGCTCGGCCAGACCCGCCTCGACAACGTCAAGAAGTAGCCCACCGACGGGGGCCGACACGTTCGGCCCCCGCCTCCCGAACGGAGCCCCATGGCAGCCAACGTCATCGCCAGCATCGCCCACCCCTACTGGGCCAACCTCGGCTACGCCGTACGCGAGAAGCGCCTGGACCTGAAGTACTCCCAGGCATACACGGCAGGCGCCCTCGGCCTGTCCGTACGCGACCTGGCCGCCCTGGAGTCGGGCTTCGTCCCCTCCGACGTCGCCGAGGCCCTCAGCCGGGTCAGCCTGCAGTCCATCGACGAGATCCTGAGCTGGCGGGAGGGTACGGCCCGCAAGTACGTCACCGAAGCCGTCCAGGCCGCCATCACCCCCTCCTCCACCCCGGGCCGCATCGGCTTCGACCGCTCCTTCTACAGCACGGCCGCCTGGACCCGCCTGGGCAAGGCCATCCAGACCGCCCGCGCGGCCCTGAACATGACCCGCCCCGTCCTGGCCTACGCCGTCCGGTCCAGCGGCAAGACCATCCTGCGCCTGGAGCAGGGGCGCATCTACGGCGACCCGCGCACCGCACCGCCCGGCGACTACAACTCCGAGAAGTACATGCTCAAGCGCCTCTCCCTGCTGGAGATGGCCCTGGAATGGGAGCACGGCCAGGCCCGCCAGATCCTCGAAGGGGGAACCCGGTGACGACCCCCACCCCCGACGACGTCGCTGTGGGCCTGAAGGCCCTTGACGAAGAACGCCGCAAGCAAGCCGACCTGGACCTGGTCAACGACTACCGCAAGGCCGTCGACTTCCTGCGCGGCCTGCGCACCTGCGGCGTCCCCGAAGGCGACGTCATCGACGCCGTCACCAACGTCGACAGCCTCTTCTGCATGGCCGTACAGCGCAGCACCTGACACCCGCCCCACCGGCCGACCGCCAACGGCCGCGCACCACCCCTCCTACCGCCAGGGAGAAACTGCATGGCCTCCAAGGGCCTCTCCAAGCTCCGCACCGACCTCTCCAAGGTCTACGGCGACCGCGTCACCCGCCGCGACGCCATGGTCCCGCCGACCTTCATCTCCACCGGCAGCCTCACCCTCGACTACGCCATGGGCGGGGGGTTCGCCCTCAAGCGCACCCACGAGATCCTCGGCCCCGAGGGCATGGGCAAGACGTCGCTGGCGAACCTCGCCATGGCCAACGCTCAGAAGCAGTTCCCCGACCGCGCCGCCGCCGTCATCGACATGGAGCAGGCCTACGACTTCGACTGGGCCGCCTCGCTCGGAGTCGACCTCGGCGAGAACCAGTTCTTCCACCTCTACCCCGACCACTCCGAGGACGTCTCCGACCAGATCTCCATGCTGCTGCGCAGCGGCGAGGTCTCCCTGGTCGTGGTCGACTCCATCGGCGGCATGGAGTCCCGGGCAGCGTTCGAGAAGAAGGCCGAGGAGTCGGCCATGGGCAAGAACGCCCAGGTCATCTCCCGCATGGTCAAGCGCGTCGCCGGACTGTGCCGCGAGAACAACGCCGCCGTGGTGTTCATCAACCAGTACCGCGCCGACATCGGCGGCCGGATGCCCGGAGGCCAGAAGGCCGCAGGCCCCTCCGCGCTGAAGTACAACACCACCAGCCAGATCAAGATGAGCCGCACCAGCGAGCCCACCCGCAAGATCGCCATCTCCGACGCCGTCTCCAAGGCCCCCAGCGAGCTGGAGGTCGGCCGCCAGCTGCGCGTCAAGGTCACCCGCAACAAGCTCACCGCCCAGGGCCGGGTCGCGGACTTCTGGTTCTACAACGTCGCCACCGACAAGCACGGCCCCATCGGCATCGACCAGCTCGACGAGGCCGCCGTCCTCGGCATGGCCACCGGCGCCATCAAGCGCCTCACCAGCGTGACCTACGAGTTCCCCGGCGGCGCCCAGGTCAAGGGCGGCCGACCCGGCGTCCTGACCTACCTCGCCGAACACCGCGAACTCGTCGGCACCATCCGCGAGCTGGCCCTGCAGCAGATCTCCAGCGAGATCAAGTCCGAGCACACCGTCTCCTACGACGACGAGGAAGCAGCATGAAGACGATTTTGATCCGCTGCCACAACTGGGCGCACGAGCACGCCCGCCTCCTCTCTCTCCTGCTCCTCGCGCTGAGTCTCCTGGAGGTGGCGGGCCTGGCCGCTGTCCTCCTGATCGCGTTGCCCGACGCGGGCCCCGCGCGCGAGGACTTTGCTTTCGCCGCACTGGTGGGCATGACCTACGTGCTCGTCGCAGGAGGTTTCGGCAGCGCCGTCCAGCGTTTGTTCGGGCTCTACCGGCCCCGTTCCATGAAGGTCGACCCGCTCTACCCGCCGAAGCCCGGCATCTTCGCCCGCGAGCCCGAGGACCCTAAGGCCCTGTGCGAGTGCCACTGCCTCCCTCTCGCGGACGGACAGCCCATCATCTGCTGGCCGCAGCCCCCCAAGTTCACCTGCGACACCACTACGGAGGTCTCGAAGTGACCGGGGCCGAGCACCAGTGCCTCCTGCCGCACCCCGGCCGCCATCTTGACGCGTCCACCTTCTTCTGCGCCGGATGCGGCGCAGAGTACGAGCTGGTCTACGTCGGCCTGTGGGGCATTCCGCTGCGCTTCAAGCGCCTCTTCCAGGCCCTCGGCCGCAAGCTCAGGGGACGCCGGTGAGCCTGAACAAGGACATGGGCGACGCGCACGAGGCCCACCTGGCCGAGACCCTGGGCATGCGCCAGACCCGGGGCTCGGGCAACCAGTGGCGCGACCCGATCGACGCGCGCCACAACCGCCTCGACACCGCGTACGCCTTCGCGGTCGACGGCAAGTCCACCCTCGCCAAGTCCATCAGCATCACCCGCACCATGTGGGAGAAGGCCGTCGAACAGGCCGGGGGCGAGAAGCCCATGCTCGGCCTGCGCTTCTACGACGACGGCGCCCGCAAGGTCCACGCCGACCTCGCCGCCTGCGACCTCCTCGACTTCGCCGAGCTGCTCGAAGCCGCCCGAGCCTGGGAGCTGGCGAAGCCCCTCGTGCAGAGGTTCGTCAAGGAACACGGCCTTGAGTCCCTGTTGCCTGCCCTGGCAGGCGAGGGCGAGACGGCACTGCTTAGGGAGCTGCTCAAGTGACGACCTCCGACACCACCGCGAAGGACGCCGAGCGCTGGCGCAAGGCCAAGCTGGTCCTGGAGGCCCTCGTCGAGGAGGACCCGCGCTGCATCCGGGTTCTCGTCGCTCGGGCCCAGCGGATCCTCAAGGAGGACTCGTGAACCCCGCCTGGAGCTACGTCCTCACCCTGATCGGCATCACCGGCCTGCTGCTCGCCGGGCGAAAGAAGGCCTTCGGCTGGATCATCGGCTTCCTCGCCCAGGGCCCGTGGGCCACGTACGGCGTCGTCACCGGCCAGCACGGCTTCGTCATCAGTGCCCTCGCCTACGGATACGTCTACGCCCTGAACTTCTGGACCTGGCGCCGCGACAAGGCCGAGAAGCCCGAGGAGCTGACCCCCGAACAGCGGCTGTTCAAGCTGGCCGAGGAGATGCTGAAGATCGCCTCCCCGGACACCTCGCTGGTCGACCGGGCCCGGTACGCCGACGTCCTGATCAAGTTCTCCAAGACGGCCGCCGCCTGGGAAGAGACGAACAACCCGAAGCCGACCCGCCGCAAGATGCCAAGGACGAGCCGCCGCCGATGACGACCTTCACTCCCAGCTTCCGCCGGGTCGTCTCGCTCAACCGCGACCTGGTCCTGATTCCCCTGATCGAGAACGCCGTCCAGCAGTGCGCGTTCCCCAAGAAGTTCTCCGTCACCTTCGAGGGCTACACCGCCACCCGCGAGCCGGACGGCTGGTTCCATCCCTCCACCCACCCGACCATGGACGCCCGCAAGCTGTACTACTACCTCGCCCGGCCGGAGAAGTGGACCGAGGACGAGTTCCCCTACGGCGCCCGCATGTCCGTCCTCATGGGCTCGGCCACGCACGACATCTTCCAGCACGTCATGACCGAGATGGGCCTGCTCCTGCAGCCCAAGGGCACCTGCGTGGCCTGCGGCAAGACCCACGGCCGCCGCAAGGGCCAGTGCAACGAATGGGGCGTCCGCGATGACAACCTCGGCCGCCGGGGCCACATCGATGGCCTCTTCGAGGACCTGCCCAAGTGGGGCGAGGGAATCTTCGACCTCAAGACCTGCGCCCCGCCGGTCATCCGGGGCATCCAGAGCCACGACCTCGACGCCTTCAAGATCAAGTGGCCCAAGTACTACGCCCAGGCCCAGGAGTACATGGCGCTGACCGGCAAGGTCCGCACCCTGATCCTCTTCCTCGCCATGAGCGAGGGCTGGGACATGAGGGAGTTCACAATCCCTCGCGACGATTCCTTTATCGCGAGCATGGAGGCGAAGTACCGTGTCGTGCGCCAGCATGTAGAGATGGGCACCCCGCCACCCGTCGCGTGCTGCTCCACCCGCGCCTCCGCCCGCAAGTGTCCCGCCAGCGCTTGCCCCGTCAAGATCGGTTTCGCCGCGTGACTGCCATCACCCCTGCATCAACCCCCTTCAGCGCCTCCGGCAACGCCCTCGGTTTCGTCCGCTACGAGGACGACGCGGCAGAGTGGCGCCCCAACAACCCCTTCTCCGCCACCCTGCGCATCCACGACGTCAAGCGCAGCGTCTCCTCCTGCCGCGTCATCTGGCGCGACGAGACGACCGGCACCCTCTACCCGATGCTCCTGCCCGAGCTGGAAGACCTGCTCACCGCAGGCACGATCAGCCTCGGCGTCGCCAAGGGCTGGTGGATCATCCGCCAGCGAGGCCGCAACTACGGCATCTGCCGCGCCTACGAGGCCGAGATCGTCGCCATGCCGACGCCCGAAGAGCGCGACGGCGAAATGACCTGCTCCATGCCCCGCCCCCACATGCCGCACGACCTCACCCACGATTCCCGCACGTACCACTGCGACGGAGTCCGCGTCTCCTTCACCCGCCGCCCCGCACCCGCTCAAGGAGAACCGACTCCGTGACCCGCACCCGCCTCGCCAAGGCCCCGTATGACCAGCACGGCAGCCTGATCAACTACGTCGGCAGCGACCCCGAGGACGTCCACGAGTGGCGGGAGAACAAGCCCTTCCCCACGATGCTCATCCTCACCGGCACGACACGCGGCATGTCGGCCGCGCGTCTCTCATGGCGCTCCGACAGGGGCCGCACCTTCGAGATGTTTCTGACTGACGCCGCAGCCCTCATGCAGGGCAGCGCCCCCATCTACGCGGGATCCGTCGACACCTGGTGGATCGCCCAGAGGCGCGGCAGCAACTACGGCATCCGCCAGGCCACCCAGGACGACCTGAAGTTCGCCGGACACACCGGCGGCCCGAAGGCCGACTGCAAGGCCTGCGACGGCGTCGCCTACGGCTACGAGTCCTGGTGCCCCCTCCCGCCTACCCCCGACAAGCCGCACCAGTTCCGGCCCGGCTCCTACTCGATCGCACGGTGCCTGTGTGGCGAGCGGCTGCGCCACGCCGCGCACCCGGGCCACCTCGACGAGGACGAGCCCGAGCAGGCCCCCGTTGCCCCCGCACCGCAGCCGATCGAACTCACCCCGGGCGTTGTCCACGTCAACGGCGAGCCCGTCGCCGTCGCGAAGCCCGCCTGCTCCTGCAGCAGGACCGACCGCACCGCCTGCAGTTCCGCCACCTGCCAGGGCTGACCGCCAACAGCCGTCCTCCTCCGACCGCCAACGGAGCCTTCATGTCCACTCAGCTCACCATCGCCGCCGTCGATGACCTCGCCACCCGCAAGGGCTGGACCCCGCCCCGGGCCCCCGGCGACTTCGCGTACGGCATCGTCCAGGCCTTCGACCCGGCCCTCGCGAACACCGGCATGGCCGTGATCAAGTCCAACGAGGCAGGGATCCACCTGCTGATCACTTCCATGATCCGGCCGCCCGCCGACGTCCAGGCCATCAAGGCGTTCGAGGGCAACAACGCCCGCGCCGACAGCGTCTACGCGGGCGTTGTCCGGGCCCGGGGCGGATTCGCCGCCAACGCCGACGCCGTGGTGTACGAGCGCCCGCCGGTCAAGGGCCAGCGCCTGGAGTCCATCCAGATGGCCGGACGCGAGATCCACCGCGCCACCCTCGGCCGCGCCGTCCTCATCGACAACCGGCACGCCAAGTCGGTCATCGTCGGCACCGCCGGGTCGAAGGCCAACCCGGTCACCAAGGCCCACGTCAAGGCGGCCGTCGAACGCTACGTCATCCCGCCCAGGGACCAGTGCAAGACGATGCCCTGGAACGAGCACGTGCGCGACGCCGTCCTGCTCGCCCTGACCTGGCTCTACGACCGGAAGATCCTGGAAGACATGGCGAAGATGGAGACGTCCGCGTGAGTGCCACTCGGAGCGTCGGCCAGGACAGCCAGGACATCGCCCTCGACGGCAGCCAGGCCGTCGACCAGGCCAACCGCGTCATCGGTGAGATCGCCCGCGAGGCCGACGATCCGGTGGCCGTGGACATCGACCCCGACCGCACCCGGGAGACGTCCACCACTGGGTTCGCCCGCATGCGCACCGACTGGCGCCCCGGCGACAGCGCCGAGATCCTCGGCATCACCCAGCAGGCCCAGGGGATCATCCACCGGACGTTCCCCGACGCCTACCTGATCATGAACGAGCTGTGGTGGCTCGTGCGCGAGCCGATCGCCAACGAGACCACCGGCGAGGTCGTCACGGACATTTTCGGCTGGCCCGAGTGGGTCAAGCTCCCCTCCGGCGCCTACCAGGAGGACTACACCAAGCTCACCGCCCGGGAGAAGGAAGACTTCCTCCTGCGCATCACCACCGGCCTCATGGAGTGGGAGCAGAAGGCCTCCCGCAGCTGGCTGGAGGCCATGCTGGCCAAGGGCCGCTGGGAGGAGGCCATGGCCACCGGCTTCATCACGCCGTCCGGCCGGGTCACTGTCGAGGAGCGCACCCAGCGCGGCCGGGCCTTCGCGGCCGAGGACCGCTACCACGCGATCTTCCGGGCCGCCGTGAGCCGCTCGGCCGAGCAGCTCGTCCGTTCGATGGAGCGACTGGGGCAGCGCTTGAAGGACTCGCTGACGGCCTAGTCCTGTCCGGCCCCAAACTTCGAACGACGAATTACTGGAACGGGTCGCAGGCGTCGACCTATGCTGTGGAAAAATCCGGCTCTTTGCCCGCCAGAAGGCGCCGGAGGCGTGACCGCCACACGTCAGCGTAAGGAACCCGCCTGCATGACTATTCCTGTGCGCACGCTCAGGGAACTGTTCCGGCACCTCCAGGCATGGAATGCCCTCTACGAAGCTGAGGGCAAGGACACCATCACTGGGCCGGACGGGACCGAGTACTGCATCCACGACATCGTCCGCCTCTACAACACGGCAATCCACGGACGCGGTGAAAAGGGAAAGCACCTCCTTTCGCCGCGCCAGCGCGAGGCAATTCAGCTGTTCCTCATCGAGAACAGGCCCGAGCGCAATGTCGCCCGCATCATGGGCGTCTCCGAGGACAACCCCGTCGCCTCGTACGCCACCCAGGGCCTGGTCCGGCTCAACGAGCTGATCGAGTCCGGCACCATCCCCGACACCGGCCGAGCCGAGCTGGAAGTGGCCGCGTGAGCCGCGTACGCCACGGCGTCGACCTGGAACTGGAGACGGCCGCCGACGAGCTGCTCAAGCAGTCCTTCCTCGACGACCCGGACCCGGACGAGAAAGCGCTGATCCTCACCAAGTACATGCTGCAGAACCGCTACAAGCGCGAGGTCTACACGACCGACGGCACCCCCGACGGTTCCGTGCGCCGGGGCACCTTCCACAGGGCCCTGAACCCCAAGTACCTGCACCTCAACGCGATCGAGGGCGTCGCCGCCCCGCAGCACCGGATCCCCAGGACGGCGATGGACGAATGAGCAACAACCTGCCCGTCAAGTTCGACCCCGACGACGACGGCCCCTCCAGCCTCGTCATGGTCCGCGTCGGCACCCAGACCGTGCCCGCCAAGACGGCCGCCCGCTGCCGCGTCTGCCAGAGCCCCGACCGCATCCAGATCGAGAAGTGGATGCTGGGCGGCTTCACCCGCCCCACGATCCTCGGCCACCTGGCCGACCTGAAGCCCGGCCCCCTCGGCCACCCCTCGGACAAGTCGCTGCGCCTGCACGCCGACAAGCACATGGCTCTGGGCGACCGCGCCCAGACCGCGATCCTCGCCCGCCGCGCAGAACAGCTCGGCGAAGAGATCGAAAAATATGGCGGCCGTGTCGCAGACCATCAGTCGGCCCTCGATATCGTGGTCCTGAGAGGCTTCGACGCGCTCCAGCGCGGCGACATCAAGGTCGATGCCGCAACCCTCATGAAGGCCATCGACCTCAAGCATAAAATCGACCAGACCCTCGACGGGGGAGTAGAGGTCAACGTCTGGCGAGGTGCTCTCATGGAGTACATGCGAACGGCCCTGGGATTCATCCCTGCGGACCGGCGCAGAGAATTCGCCGACGCCCTCAACGCGAATCCCGTCCTCGCCGCCCTTTCGAAGAACATGCAGAACCCATCACATCAATAAATCCGGACCCGCCACCGGATTCACCTCCTTCCCGCCAAGAGGAGAACACCCGCCATGCACCTGCGCGAGCGTGAGCCCCGCACCCTCAACGACGTCTACGCCGACTGGAAGAGCCGCGACCGCAGCTGGACCTCCGACGCCTGCGTCCCTGTAGTCGACTTCACCTACGAGGAGAACGAGACGTCCGGCCTCCTGCTCGGAGACCACCGGATCTCCCTCGACGAGAAGGCCATCGACCAGCTCTGCGCCTTCTACGCGATCCCCAGGGCGTTCTTCCACCGGCTCACCCCGGCCGAGAAGCACTTCGTCATGAACTCCCGGATCGACCACGCCCCCGGTGAGGTCACCGTCGAGTACAACCGCCTCGGCCTCACCGACGTCCGCAAGCCGACCCAGCCCCGCCTGGAGGTCGAGCAGTTCGTGCGGATCGCCTCCCGGATCTTCCCCGCCAGCGCCACGGTGCTCGACGACTGGTTCACCCCCGACGACCTGCGCCTGGACGTCATCTTCCAGCTGCCGACCATCGGTACCCGGGGCCTCGTCTACGGCGGCCTGCGCTTCGCCCAGAACCGCAAGCAGAACTTGGCCCCCACGGTGAACCCGATCCTCTTCCACGAGGAGTCCACCAGCGTCATCGAGATCCCCGACTGGTCCCTGAGGATCGACGCCCGGGGCGTGTCCGTCGAGAAGATCGCCGAGCGCCTGGAGGCCGAGGCCCTGCGCGCGGAAGCCCGCCTCAGCGCCGACGCGACGCACCTGCTCGACCTGGACCGCATCTCCATTGGCGGCGACCGCATCACCCGCCTGCACCGCATCGCCGCAGAGCACAAGCTGCCCGTACGCCCGCTGGCCGACGTCACCGTCACGCTCTCCCGCTCCGGCGAGCCGACGATGTTCGACCTGGCCCTGGCCATTGCCAACGCCGCCAACGCCCCCAAGCTCCAGGACGCCAGCAAGATCACCTCCCGCACCAAGCTCCAGTCCGTCGCCGGAGCCGTCGTCACCGACGAGTCCGCGCGCTGCGACAGCTGCGCCGCCGTCCTCACCGCCGCCTGACCCGCCACAGGAGAACGCCATGCCCGAACGTGAGTGGCCCGAACACTTCATCGAGTCCCCTGTGCCTATCCCTGACCCCGGCTACGTCGACCGGCTCACCAGAAAGATCGGCGCCCCCAGTAGCCTCAGCGAGTACAGGCAGCAGGAGAAGCTCCGTCAGCGCTCCGGTGACCAGCCCCTGCCCACCGAGGGCCAGGAGAACGTCCAGGACCGCCTCATCGAGCTGCTCAGCGAGCGCCGCACGCTCGGCATCGAGCGCTACGGCCGCGCCCTGCAGACCTTCAACGGCCGCAACGCGATCCGCGACCTGATCGAAGAACTGCTCGACGGCGCCACCTACGCCATGCAGGCCGAGATGGAACGCGACGCCACCCGGCGCACCATCAGCGCCGCCCTGGACGAGCACCGCGCCGGACCCGACGGCCTATGCGCCTCCTGCCACGTGGCCATCCCCTGCCGCACCCGCAAGGTACTCACCCGGCACCCCGGCCTGGCCGCAGAGCAGGAGAAGGAACTGGGTGTCAAGACCACCCACCCGGTCGAAGAGGTCGCCGTCCACCCGGACTCGCTGGAGGACTTCAAGTCGCGCTTCCGCGTCCAGGAGGCCGAGCGGCGCCTGGGCGGCGCGCTGGTGCCTGGGGAGCTGTTCGGTTTCCCCGTCGTTCTCGACGACACCCTCCCGCTCGGCACCGTCCGCCTGCGCCCGCGCGGCTTCGACAACCACCCCTCCCACGGCACCAAGGAGCAGACCCCGTGAACGGCAGCAACCCCTCCGGCCTCATCCTCCCGCCCGGCGTCCAGGGCTCCCCGGCCGTGAGGACGCCGGATCACATCGACCGCGAGTACGGCGAGGTCGGCCAGCGCCAGGAGCTGGCCCAGGGCGACATCCTCGACAGCGAGATCCTCCAGCTGGAGCGCATCTTCCACGAGATGCAGGAGCGCTACGGAGCGAAGTCCTTCGACGTCGCGGAGTTCGAGCGTGAAGCGAAGGAGCGCTGCCACAGCCAGCTCGGCCTCGCCATCGGCATCGCCTGGAAGAAGGTCCGGTCCAACGTGACCGGAGAGATCATCGAGGGTGTCGCAGCCCCGAAGGTCGAGATCGTCGGCCGTGTCGACAAGAAGACTTTCGACCACGACCGGAAGGTCTTCGAGGTGACCCACGACATCGCGGGCCTGGGCACCCAGGGCGTCATCGCCTCCGACGGCGCCCAAGGACACCCCCGCTGATGAGCTTCCTGCGCGCCTTCCTGATCAAGAAGCACCGCATGCCGCCCGAGTGGGCCGCCCAGTACACGACCTCGCAGCTGTGGCACTGGCACGTCACGGGCAAGGAGCCGACCCGCCGATGACCCGCATCCACGAGTACGACGAGCACAGCATCGTCGTCGCCATCATCCCCCAGGCCTGCGGCAACTGCGGCGACCGCACCGACCGCGTCCGCCTGTCCCTGGACGTCGTCATGTCCAGCGGCAGCGACTTCCTCGGCATCCGCACCCTGGCCGTCACCCCCTGCTGCGGCGGCAAGCGCAGCGCCCCCTACCCGGCCGTGAAGCTCGCCGAGCTGCTCGACCACCTCCAGACCTGCCCCAACCACTGACGTCATGACGTCGCAGACAGACAGGATCGCCATGTCGGACGTACTGGACGGCGATGAAGCGCGCCGCTGGTTCACGCAGCAGATCAAGCGGGGCTTCCAGGACGCCTGGCTCGGCAACGAGCCCGACGACTACGACTACATCGTGGTCCTCGACGTCCAGCTAGACCTCACGTCCGGGAATCCGATCGAGGCGACGGTCATGGCCTTCCCCATGGATGATGAGCCCAGGGGCCGCATCGCCACGAAGGTCGTCACCAGCGATGCCCGCCAAGAACACCTGTTCGCCATGGGGCGCCGCCTGGCGAAGGCCGTCCTGAAGGCCATTCCGGCCAAGGGCTGATGTCCGCCAGCGCCCTCCTCGCCCAAGAGGTGAGGAGGGCGCCCCATGGCCAGCACGAACGAAGACCGCTCACCACTCGCGAACTTCGACCCGACCGCGATCCACCAGCTGTTCCTGGGGCTGGAGATCCCGGACCCGATCACCTTCGTGGTCTCCCCGGCGTACCTGAACCGGCCCAACCTCTACCCGCGCCAGGCCACCCTCCTGAAGTGCTTCTTCCTGCGCGAGGACCTCTTCACGCCGTACGACTACGAGGTCGTGGCCGAGTGGGACGAGCAGTACCGCACCGCGAAGACCACCAACGAGCAGCGCGCCGCCCAGGCCCAGCTCGACCTCGTCGCCGAGATGGACGGCGACACCACCATGGCGCAGGTCATGGACGACCTCGACTCCCTCACGGAGAACGAGGACCGGCCCAAGATGCCCATCGGCGGCACGCCGGACATCCTGCGCCGGATGCGCGCCGCCAAGGCCCTCGGATACCAGTGGTTCCGCGAGATCCTCCTGGTGATGGGCCGACGCGCGGGCAAGGGCCACATCAGCGCACTCGCCATGGCGTACGTCCTGTGGACCTACATGGCCAAGGGCGACCCCCAGGACCACTACGGCGTCGACCGCGACAAGAAGCTCGCGTGCTTGATCTTCGCCGGTAAGCGCGAACAGGCCAAGGCCAACCTCTGGCGAGACCTCGTCAACGTCGTCACCGGCGGCCCCTGCTTCGCCCCCTACATCGCCAACTCCCTGGGCGAGAAGCTCTCGATCTACGCCCCCCACGACTTCGTCCGCATCGACGACTTCGCCCGCCGGGGCATCAAGACCGCCCTCGACATGGCCACCTTCGAGATCCTCCCCAAGGAATCCACGCTGATGGCGGGCCGTGGCCCGGCCTCCTTCATCATGGGCTTCGACGAGATGGCCCACGTCGTGGCCAGCGGCGCCAACCGCTCCGCCGAAGAGGTCTACACCGCCTCCACCCCGTCCCTGGACCAGTTCAAGAAGGACGGCTTCCTCATCGAGCCGTCCTCCCCCTGGCAGATGACCGGCCAGTTCTACGCCAACTACGAACGCGCGGTCGCCGTGGAGCCGGACGGCGATCCGACCTACCCCTCCGTCATGATGATCCAGCTCGCCTCCTGGGACATCTACCTCGACTGGCAGATCGCCCACGACCTGCCGCTGTTCCCCGAGGGTTTCACCGGCGACAACGACGAGTACGCCGACGAAGAGCCGCCCGGCTTCCGCGTCCTGAAGAACGCCATCCAGACCTACGACGACCAGATGCGCAAGCTGGAGAAGGCCGACCCCGACACCTTCGCCGTCGAGCGCCGCGCCCAGTGGGCCACCGTCATGGACGCCTACCTCGACCCCAACAAGGTCGACGCGGTCTTCGGCGCCTGGGCCGGACGCCCGCCCCAGTACGGCGGCCAGCTCATCCTCCCCACCGCCGAAGGCATCCTCGCCACCGACTACAAGGGCCACGCCGACCCCAGCTCCGTCAACTGCCGCTTCGGCATCGCCTGCGCCCACGTCGAGTACGACCTGCAGGGCCGCCCGCACGTCGTCTTCGACAAGATCCACCACTTCGACCCGGCCGACTTCCCCCACCACACGATCGACTACGAAGAGGTCGAGGACTGGATCTGGGACGACATCATCGCCCCGTTCATGCCCTCCGAATTCACCTTCGACCAGTACAACTCCGTCGGATCCACCCAGAAGCTCACCAAGAAGATCGCCAAGGCCCGCTTCCCGAAGAAGACCAGCGTCTTCATCCGCGACGCGAACGCGACCTACAACTGGCAGGTCGCCGAGTGCTTCAAGGCCGCGATCAACATGGGCCTGGTCCACGCACCCGATTATGAGGAGGGCGCCCTGGAGCTGAAGTTCCTCCAGAAGGCCCCCAACTCCAACAGGGTCGACCACCCCACCGTCGGGCCCGTCCAGACCAAGGACATCGCCGACGCCATCATGATCACCACCTGGGCCCTGATCGGCGAATGGATCACCGGCTACAAGGAGATGCTCAACGCCGCCAGCGTCCACGGCGTCATGCAGGGCGGCCTCCACGGATCCAGCCCCAGAACCCCCGAAGCCGCAGCTCCGGACCACGACACCCAGGCCCAGTTCGACGCCCTGCGCTCCTTCACCCGCACCCGAACAGGCCGAGACAGCTGGGAAAGGAACATGGGCCGTGCACGCAGCGGATACCGCCGCTAGCAGGCAGTGGTCCTCCTTGCTCCTATTTCTATCTCATGGCACGATGGCCGCAGTACGTCTCGTGAATAGGGCCGCGAAAGCGGTTGGCGCGTAGGAGACACGGCAGACCGACAAGGTCGGTGCCTCCATAGTCGGGTGGTCTGTCTTGGCGGGTAGTCCCCCGTCGACTAAAACGCTCGCGAGACGTCTGGGCCTCCCGGCCGGTACCACCGGGAGGCCCCTTTTCATGTCCGGCCCCAGCGCTTCGGCCCCAAGGACTGGAGGTGCACGGTGACGGACATCAGCGCGACCAGCTTCTTCCGGCAGGCGGCCGAGACCGTCTCCCCGGACTTCGAGCACGAGGAGAGCGACACCGGCGGATCGAAACGGCCGACGAAGATCCACCTCCACGCCCTCGACCCCGACAGCGGCGACCGGATGGGCACCCTCACCTACCACGTCCCCCGCCGCAAGGCCGACAAAATCCTCATCGAGCACGTCGGCACCGACCAGGCCCACCGGGGCAAGGGCGTCGCCTCCGCCCTCATGGACGAGATGCAGCGCCGCCACCCCGCCACTCCCATCGACCACGGCGACCGCACCGACGCGGGCAAGGGCTGGTGGAAGAGCTACACCAACGGCAAGAGCGTCTCCCGGGGCCGCACCATGGCCGCCGCGACCAAGCCGTGCCCCTGCTGCAGCGGCACCGGCGAGCACAACACCGGCTTCGAGTGCTTCCACTGCGACGGCGGCCTGACCGTCCCCGCCGACAGCCCCGACGACGCCACCTGCGACGGCCGCCTGCCCGACGGCGGCCACGGCAAGACGGCGGCCACGAGCTGGGACGTCCCCGACCATGTCTCCTCCTCCATCCACCGTGGCCTGACCCTCGCCCTGACCCCCGAGGACCACGCCCACGTCCACGACCGCTCCATCTCCACCAGCAAGCGATCTCTGCACGTCCTGCGGCTCGCCACCGAGCGCGGCGGCCTCGGCCGCCACTGGAGCACCGACCCCGACATGGCCAGCCACTTCTCCCACACCGGTGCGAGCGACCTGGCCAACCACCCCGAGCGCCCCCACCTGCTCTCCGTCACCCTTCACGCCCACCCGCCCAAGCCCGAGCACATCGAGCGCGACCCCGAAGAACTGGGCCGCATGGGCGTCCAGGGCCACGTTGTGGAGAAGGAGGTCCCCCTCACCCGGGACGCCCCCGTGCGGGTCCACGGGGTCGACTGGCAAGACACCAGGGACTTCGACCAAAGCCATCGATTCAGCGCGGGAGAAGGCCACAAGGGCGTCCTGAGGCAGGCGTTCATCACCCCCGTCCCCGACAACGACCAGCCCTACGAGCACGAGCACGGCTGGCTGCCCCGCGACCACTTCTTCGAGCCGACCAAGCCCGGCCTGGACCCGCGCCTCTTCGACGGCGACCGCATGCGTCCCGAGGTCCGCCAGCACCTCCTCAGCCTGCTCCACGGCTTCTGGGCGCCGAAGTACGGCGACTCCTGGCAGTCCTGGGCCCGCGTCTACCTCGCAGGCTCCGAGGCCTCCCACTTCCTCGGCCCCGACGGCACCGGCAACGGCGACCTCGACGTCCTGATCGGCATCGACTACGGCGCCTTCCGAGCCCACGTCTCCGCCCTGGCCGATCTCGCCGACGGGGACATCGACACCCGCCTGACCGACGAGCTGCGCCGGGGCCTGAACGACGATGCCCGCATGCTGCCCGGCCCCGACGGCAAAGAGACGGGGCCCTGGGAATCCACCTGGTACGTGAACCCCGGGGCGTACGACATCCGCGCCATCAAGCCCTACGCGGCCTACGACATCACCCGCGACGAATGGGCCGTCAAGCCCGTCGAGACCCCGGCCGACTTCGGCCCCGAGAAGCTCCCCGAGTCCACCTGGGGCGTCTTCGAGGCCCTGCAGACCCTCATCAAGGCCATCGCCGAGCTTCCCGCCGGAACCCGTGAACGCGAGGGCGCCGCTCTGTACGATTACCTCCACGGTGACCGCCACGCCGCGTTCGGACCCGACGGAACGGGCCTCTACGACCCCGCCAACGCGACCTGGAAAGCTCTCGACAAGGCCCCGGGCAAGCCTCTGCAGCAGCTCATCGACTGGAAGCACGCCCACGACGGCGCCACGACCCTGGAGTCCGCAGCATGACCGAGCACAGCGCCACGTCGTTCTTCCGGCAGTCCGGCCCAGCTCTCTCCACCCCCAGCACCCAGAAGGAGGCCCTCGATGGACCCGCAGGAGCCCGCACCGCAGGACGAGGAAAACCACGCCGTCAGCCCGGAACTGGAGCAGGAGCTGCAGGAGCGGGCCAAGACGCCGCAGGAGGAGCACCTGCCGTGGGGGCCGATCAAGGAGGAGCTGGGACTGTAGGCCCGCGCGACGTCTCCTTCCACCCGGCGGCCGACAAGGACCTGCGCAAACTCGACGCCACGGCGCGCAGACAGGTCGGCGCCACGGTCGACAGCCTGGCCGAGGGATCGGAAGGCCTGCAGACCCACGCCCTGAACGGGCCGCTCAAGGGGTGGAACTCCACGAAGGCCTCGCGCGGCCACCGCATCATCCACCGCAACCTCGACGACGGCACCCTCCACGTCGGCTACATCGGCCTGCACGACTACGACAAGGCCATCACCCGCCTCACCTCCCTCACCGCCACGGCGTTCTTCACCCAGGCCACCACCGGCACCGACAACGAGGGCCACGAGGTCGAGCTGGACTTGATCGACGGCTGGCAGCACGCCGACGGCTCCGTCTCCCACGACGACGGCACCACCGTCTCCGACCACCCCGTCAAGGAAGCGGTCGCCGTCGACAACTCCGGCGGCGTGATGGTCGCGTTCGTGCCCCCGCCTGAGATCGCCGAGCAGCTGGCCCGCGAGGACGGCCAGCCCGCCGACGACCTCCACATCACCCTCGCCTACCTCGGCAAGGCCTCCAGCTACACTGAGCAGCAGCTGCAGATCCTCCCGCAGATCGTCAGCTCCTGGGCCCTGCGCCACCAGCCCGCCGAGATGCGCGTCGGCGGGACCGGCAAGTTCAACAACAGCCACAAGGGCCAGCACGTGCTGTACGCGGCCATGGACATTCCCGACGGCGCGGCCCTGCACGCCGATCTGGTCCGTACGCTGGAGGGCCACGGCTACACGCTGCCCAGCGAACATGGGTGGACACCGCACATGACTCTGGCGTACGTTGATCGCCACTTTCGTTTCATGCCCCATCTGGATGATCACCGCTGGACGTCGACACACGTCGTCACCGAGGTAGGCACGACCCGCCACCAGGCCCGCCTCGGCACCATCCCCAGCGGAAGACACACGCTCTAGACGCCAAGCTAGGGCCCCCAAGGGAGACCGCCACCATGAACATCACGCTCGACCGGCCGCCGTCCCCGCCCGTCCCGAAGCACCTCCAGGACGCCCTCGATCAGTGCGTGCGGGTGGGGTGGGAAGTGACCCGGAGTACCAAGAGCGTCTCCGTCACCAGGTCCCCGGGGCGCAAGCCGATGAACTTCTCGCTGAGGAATCCGCCTACGCCGGACCAGGTCCGGCTCTGGATGGGCCGTGCAGGCCTGCGCGCCGCGCTGGCGAAGTTGCCGCCCGAGGAAAGCCCCGCACCGACTGAGACCGAACCGGAGCACAGCATGGCCACCACGCCTCAGTCCGAGGAGCTGCGCTGCCCCGAGTGCGACAGCGACAAGTACCAGCGCCCGGCCAGCCTCGGAGTTCACCGCAGCCGGGCGCACGGGGTCAAGGGCGCATCCCGGTCTGCTCAGGAACGCAGGCTGCTGAGTGCTGCCCGCGCGTCCAAGGCCAAGGCGTCCAAGGCCAAGGCGAAGAAGGCGACTCCGAAGAAGACCGCCCCGGCCGCCGTCGTCCCCGCCCCGGCCCCGGCCCCCTCCCTGGCCCCGGCGGCGCCCGAGACGGAGGGCAGCCCGGTCTCCACGCCCATCACCGGCGCCATCTCCAACCTCATGGATGCCGTCGCGGCCGAGGTCGCCAAGGAGACGGCCGCGACCGCCCGGGAGCTGGAGCAGGCCCACCGCGAGGTTGCCGAGCTGCAGGACTTCAAGGACAAGGTCTCCGCCGAGATCGCCAACGGCCACCAGGGCCCCATCCAGACCCTGGCCAACATCATCAAACTCGGCGGAAAAGGCTTCGGCACCCCCACCGCGTGAGCAGCGCAGCCCCCATCCTTGCAACGCACTGACCAGTGCGCTACGGTGGGGGCTGCCCGCTACCGCCAAGGAGGCGCACCATGAACGCTCCTGACCTTTCCGACGTCACCATGACCCCGACCATGGAAGCTCTGCGTACCGTCGGGGTGCCATCGGTGCAGCTCAAGGCCGCCGCCGAAATCCTCAACGACTTCACCACCGACGCGGGAGAAGCCGCCTGGGCCGAGGGCCACCAGATGGGCCACATGCTCAAGGCCTCCGGCCGCCGCTGGAGCGACCGCGCCGTCTTCGGAGCCCGCCTCGGCCGCCGGGGCATCGACACCAAGATCGACTGGAGGGTGCGCACCGGCGCCCCCATCGTCGAGCGCAAGGTCCCCGAGTACCTCACGGACGCCGACCTGACCAGGATCGCCGAGCTGGCCGCCGAGCTGACCGAACTCCTGGCCCCCATCGCCGAAAAGCGCGAGGAGCAGTACCCGGCCTACCACCGGGGCATCCAGGCCGCCCTGAAGAAGGCCCGCGTCACCCTCGCAGAAGCGAGCTGACCCAGCACACACCAACGCCCCCGCAGAGATCCATTGGACCGGACATCTCGCGAGGGCGTCGATCGAGCCATGCCTACTCCCACCGAAAGCCCGCCAAGGCGCACGAGAGAGCCGAAACAGTGACCCTCACCAAGCGTACCCGCAACGACCCCCCGAAGTCCGCCATCCGCCCCTGGCGGGACCGCCTCGCCCACGCCGACCTCGCCGAGATCTTCGACGACGGCCTCATCTACCTCCTGGCCGCAGGCGGATTCTGGCTCGGATTCTCCACCCTCTACGACCTCGCCCTGCAGGTCGACTACAGCGCCCCCCAGGCCGCCGGAGCCGCCGCCCTCGCCGACGTCGCCATCCTCGCCTACTCCCGCAAGGCCCTGCGCGAGATCCGCGCCGGACGCTCCGCATGGGGCCTGCGCCTGATCGTCGCCCTCTTCTCCATCGCGACCTTCGCCCTCCAGCTGCGCGCCGCCTGGCCCGACCCCACCAGCCTCGCCTTCCACTGCATGCCCCCGGCCGTGTGGATCATCGGCCACGAGGCCATGCTGCGCGGCAAGATCCGCGACGCCCGCAAGGCCCTGCGCGAACAACAGATCGCCGCAGGCCTGCGCCCCGCCCCCCTGCCCACCATCCGCATCTCCCACTGGTTCCTCTCCCCCCTGCCCACCTTCCGCGTGTGGCGCCGCATGAAGCTGTGGGAACTGCCCCAGCACGTCGTCGTCCGCCAGCTCGTCGAGGACCGCAAGGCCAAGGGCAACAAGGCCATCCCCGCCGCCTGGCAGGGCATCCTCCTCACCCCCGTCCCCCTTTCCTCCGACGACGAGCCGCTGGAGCTCGAAGACGGCCCCGTCGCCATCGATCCCCCCAGCGAGGACACCGACATCGACATGTGGCGCCGCTTCCTCCGCGCCCTGCCCGACGCCCCGCCGGAGGGCCGCTCCAAGGAAACGGCCCTCGCCTACATCGAGTGCGTCGAACGGCTCGCCGGAGAGTTCGGCTTCGAGGTCAGGGGCACGCTCCTCGCCCACCTCCTCAGCGTCGACCCCAGCCGGATCTCCCGCATCCGAAACCAGGGCAAGGAACTGGCCACCACCGGCAGTTGATCCGATAAGCTCCCCCTGCAGGGCCCGAAGATGCGTGACGGCATCACGGGCCCTGCTTGCGTTCACCCCTGCAGGCTGTAGAAGTCCTCGTTCGCCGCATACAGGTCACCGGCCACCACCGCCAGCAGCTCCTCGCCCGCGCCACGGCCGCACGCGTCGGCCAGCCCCGAAGCGAACCGCCGCACCATGGCCAGCGACGGCGTCACATCCCCCTCGGTCCCGTCCGCCGCCTTCGCCTGCAGCAGCAGCTCCTCCGCCGCCGACAGCCGCTCCCCGTCGTCCATCGACCCGACGAAGGACATGCACGACCGGGACCCGGCCGCCGCACCCCCTGCGCCGTCGGTGGCCTCCCCGTCGGACCCGGTGACCATCACCGCCGCCACCGTCGCCACCGTCACGGCCGCCACCCCCGCGATCAGACCCATCCTGCTGCGCACCATGTCCCCCACCCCTCGCGCCGGGACCACCCCGGCCGCAACATTGAAGCATCCCGTACACTGGCCGCGCCTGCACAGGCTGATGCCCCGCTCTCAAAGGTCGAGAGCGGGGCATCGTCGTTCTGCGGGGCGGCCCGACCAGCCGACTTGCCTCATAACGAAACCGATATAACATATCGTTGTCATTATGAGAGCGCTGAGGAAAGCCGCACCCCCCACCACAGACCCCGAGCGAGACATGGCCTACGACATCGCGCAGGCCGTCTACGACCTGCGTACCGAACAGGGCCTGTCGCAAGGAGAACTGGCCGAACGCGTCGGCACCAAGCAGCCACGCATCTCCGTCGTGGAATCCGCAACGAAGATGCCCTCCCTGCCCCTGCTGCTACGCATCGCCAAAGCCCTCGGCGTACGCCTCGTCATCCGCTTCGAGAAGCCAGGAGACCCCCAGTGACCGCAGCCCAACTCCTCGGAGAACTCCGCCACCGAGGGGATCTCATCTACTTCACCTCCGTTGTCCCCGCCAGCGCGCTCCTCTTTGTGCCAGGCGACGGCAACTGGCTCTTCCTCCTTCGTCTCCTGGCCTCTACGGGGATGGTGGCCGGGGCGCTCCTGGGCGTTCACCACTCCATGATCTTGTGCGAACGGTGCGTCACCGACTTCCGCATCGACGCCGCCGACCGCGCCGCGAGCCGCCGATGGCGCTTTACAGCCTTCCACCGCGCGTCCTGGGGCGCAGTCGTAGTCATCCTGGGGGGCTCACTCGCCAGGTTCTTCCTGGACCGGCCCCTGGACGCGGTAGTGGCCAGCACAACGCACTTCGTAGTAGTCATCGTCGTGCTGCTGGCCCGCTTCCACGGTTCCTACCGGCCGTGGTGCCCCTACTGCCGACGCGGACGAGGAGGCAAGGACCCGGAGGAAGCTCCCAGCCCCACCGGAGGCCACGGCCGCCCCCTGCCCGTCGTCTGACACCGGTTGCCGAAAATCAGTCCTGCGTGGGCAGACGGGTGCAGGGGATCGTCCACACGTCCTCGGACTTCGGCTGCCACCCCTGCAGGGTCATGGCGTCGAGCTTGCGCGCGAGGTCCGGATACAGGCCGCCGTACGCGGCGGCCCGGTTGGGCATGTACCCCAGCTCGACCAGCCGGATGCCCAGGGTGAAGCCGGGCCAGTTGCCCCGCTCGACATCGCGGTCGTTCCACAGCACCTTGTCGATGTCGGTGCCCTCCACCGTCATGTGCCAGTCCCGCTCGGCGTCGATCGTGACCTTCGCGGTCAGGAACTCCACCTCGTCGTCGTGCACCTGGCGAGTCCAGGTGTTGCGCTGGTAGGAGATCTCCTTCCAGCCGTGGTGCTCGCCCTTGGCCTCGTCCTCCTGCGTGGGGGTGTAGCCCCGCTCCATGAGCCGGTGACCGGCCTCCTGGGGCTTGAACTCGTCCCAGTACAGGGTCACCCGCACCAGATCTCGATTGTGGTCGTCCGAGACGACCCGCAGCGTGTACGGGCCGCCCGTCGCGCCCTTGGGGCCCGAGCAGATGGCGAGCAGAGAGCTGGTCGGGGCGTCTGCCGGATCCGGCTCACGGGGTTCGTCGGCGGTCAGTGCAGGGGCGGTCATGCTTCCTCCAGGGGCTCGAAGGGCGAGGGGGAGTGCGCGACGATGTCCGGCGTGATCCGCACCTGCAGCTCCGGCGCGTCCGGGTCGGGGCACTGGCGGGCCAGCGCCACGGTCGCCCGCAGGATCGCGGCCGGGGTGACGTTGGAGTCCAGCGGGTTGCCTCGGTAGGTGGTCAGCAGCGGCCCCGACTTCTCGTGAGAGAGCGGGGGGCGCCAGATGCGGGCGGGCAGGTAGGTGCGGACGGCTTGGCGGACTTCGTCGGGCACAGCGTAGCGCCGCGTGCCCCCGCCTTTCTGCCAGATGTCGCAGGTGAGCCGGTGCTGCTCGAAGTACAGGTCCGCCAGCTGCAGTTCGGTGATCTGACGCGAGCGCAGCGAGGCGAGCATCAGGTACATCACCAGCCGGTCGCGCGCGGCCGTGGCCCCCTCGTGCCGGTCGGCACCCCAGCGGATGAGGTGCATCTGCCCTTCGGTGAGCCGGGGCAGGCCGGGTTCGTCCTGGGGACGGCCGCGCAGCTGGGGGACGGCCGGGTTGGCTCGGGCGTGGCCGGTGTGCATGGCGTAGGCGTAGAACGCCGAGAGCGCGGAGACGCGCCGGGCCCGCGCGCGCACGGCGCCGCGCCGGGAGTCGAGCCAGGTCTTGACGTGGGAGGGGGTGGCGCTCAGGGCGTCCAGGTGCACGGTGTCCATGAAGGCCAGCCAGTCGAGGACGTCGTCTCGGTAGCGGCGGGGGCTGGTGCCCTGCAGGAGGCGGCCCTTGCTCCCGCGCTGCAGCTCGTGCGGGGTCTCGTCCTCGTCGATCCAGCTGTCCAGCACCGCGCGCGCGTCCATGGCGCGTCATTGTGGCATCCGGCGCCGGGCTACTGTTCGGGGCGGCCCTCTGCGGTGAAGGGCCGGTTCGCGTCGAACAGCTCCTGCTTGATCTTTTTGCGCAGGGCGCCGAGGGTTTCGGGGGTGTTCTCGGAGCTGATGACGCCGGGCCGGTGTTCGTAGGGGGCCAGGCGCTGGAGGATGTAGGCGTGCTCGGCCGGATGCTGCAGCACGAGTGCGCTGGCCGCCTCGCGGCAGGCCTCTTCGTAGGCCACGACCGCCGGGTCTTCGTGGCGGCGTTTCTCGACGGATTCGGAGGCCCAGCGCCGCTGGTAGTCGCACTCGGTGCGCCGCTGGTGCACGGCGGCCAGGAACCGGCGGGCGTTGAAGATGTCCCGGGCGTCGTCCTCCCGCATGGTGTGCACGTGGGAGGGCAGGGGGCCGAGGGTGAAGGGGCTGGTGGCCAGGGCCCGGGTCCAGGTCATCTCGGCCAGATGGTGGAGGGACTGGCGCCAGCGGCGCAGGAGAAGAGGGTGGCGCAGGGCCGGGTTGCGGTGGTCCTGGCGCTGGGCGTCCTGAGCGGCGGCCTGGCGCACCGCGTCATCGGAGGAGAGGAGCAGGCGGTCGACCTCCTGTGTGGCGGGGATGCTGAGCCAGCCCCGGGCGCATCCCTTCTCGATGGCGTCGAAGGCATCGTCCGACGACGGGGGCAGAGCGGCCCGGGGGCCGGAGGTCAGCTCCAGGAAGTCGTCCTGGTGCGCCCGGACGAGAAGGCTGGCTGCGGTCCGGGCACTGTCGTAGAAACCGTCTTCCTGGAGGGCGCGGCGGTGGGCGCGCTTGCGGTAGTCGACGGCCGTCTTGCGGGCGGCCGTGAGCTTGTTCCTGATGCGTGCCAGCCGGTCGGAGTTCGCCTGGGCGCGCTCGTCGCCGGTGTGCTCCATGATCTCCACCGCGACCTGCAGTTCTCCCTCCGCGTAGGTCAGGGCGTCGAGCCAGGCCAGATGCCATTCGCGCTTGCGCAGGAGGCGTTGGTTCGAGCTGGACGTGCGCAGGGTTGCGTCGGCGATGGCGGCTTTGACCAGGACGTCGAAGTCGCGGCGCATGAGAGAGGCGAGCAGCTCGGAGTCCATGGTGGCGACCTGGGCGACGCTGAGGGCGGCACTGGCGGGCATCTCGGCTCCTGAGAAGGGATGCGGATGGGCGAGAGCAGCCTACCCACACCCTGACTTTATACAACCGCCCGCACCGCCACCAGGAAGCAAGGGGTGGCCGAGGTGAGAGGGACCGTGCGGGACGGCGCCGCGCCCGCGCGGGTAAGTGGGTGGTGGTCCAGGCTGTTGTATAAAGTCAACGTAAGGGGGTACAGCCCGGAGCCCGGCGGGGCCGGAGAAGGAACTGCAGGAGGAACGTGGCGGGTGGCGGTGTGGCGGAGCCCTGATCCTGCCACGACCACCACGGCGTACGCCAGCCGCCCCGCCGCTACGCTGAGCCCATGCCCGACCAGCTCCTCGCCTGCAGCGCCACCGGCTGTCAGACCACCGCTCCCCGCCCGGCCGACTGCCAGTGGGCCCCGCTCTGGGACGCGGGCTGGCGCTGGCGCAGCGACCCCGCAGAATGCCCTCTGCGCCTGGCTCCCCGAAGCACGCTCTACTCCTGCCCGGCCCACCCGCCCCGCCACTACGCTGGGCGCCCATGAGCGACTCCTCCCTCGGCGAGCTGGCCATCCGCTTCGCCAACCAGGACCAGCGCCACACCTACCTCGCGCTCGGGCGCCTGCTGACCCGGGCCGCCAGGGCCCAGCTGCCGACGCTGGCCTGGACCGTGCCGGTTCACAGCGGCACCATGCTCGTCGGCGAGGTCACCGGCGCCTGGCTCACCGACGCGGAGAAGCGGGAGATCTACGACCGGTGGCTCGCCTTCTTCCCCGACGTCAAGTGCAACGAGGAGCAGACGTACGGGCACAGCGTCGTGCGGAGCTTCGTCCCCCAGAACGTCGACTGGCTGCGTCATCCCGGGGAGAAGGCCCCCAGCGATGCCCCCGACCTCGCCCACAGGTACCGGACCGACGTTCTGATCCGGCTGACCCTGGACTGACGAAGGAGGGGCTGGAGTGGGCGAGTTGGGTGTGGCTGGTGGCTGAAAGTCCTCCTCCTGGCCAGGCGGGTCGGGAAGGGGCGGTAGCGTCCCTTCCGCTCACCCGCCACAACCGCCAACCCGCCTACAGAGAAGGGGACTTCATGCCCTCAAAGTTCCAGCCCAGTCGATTCACGCCGCACCGCTTGTGTGTCTTCACCCACGGCATGATCGCCGTCCTGTCAGTGGTGATCTTTCTTCGGACGATCAGCCAGAGCTGGGTCTTCTTCATCGTCGCCCTCGGCTGCGGAACGTTCTTCTCCGTTCTGTTCAGCCTGCTCTGGAAAGGGGAGGCCAGCGGCGCAGTCCACATGGAGACGCGGCCCGTTCTGGTCTGGGCCGCAGTAGCGGCGGACGTCATCCTGCTCGGCGTGGTCTGCCAGCAGATCGGCGAATTCCTCCAGGAGCCGCTGACCTTCACCCAGGAGCCCCTGAGCAGCGGCCAGCTCATCTACTTCGCGGCGATGGGCAGCGCGGGCATCATCGTCTACGTCCTGCTGCACAGTCAGGCCGTACGGCGCGCCCCCGTGAAGGATGAGCCGGTCAAGGTCTGAACAGCGCGGGAGCCCCGGTTGGCGGACTCGGGGCTCCCTGTGCCCCGTCCGCTCAACCGTGGGGCGGGAGCGGACGAGGCGGGGGCCCCGAGCGGGGGGAGCCGGGGCCCCTGAAGATCGGCTGCTCACTTTGCGCCCCCTCACACCTGATTCACCCTTTCGGGTGAATCCTGGGGCAGCAGAAGACCCCCGTCTGCATGTCACTGGGAGGACATGCAGACGGGGGTCCGTCGGGGGTCAGGCGCCTGTCGGATTGACTTTGCGTGCCTGCTCCAGGTTCCAGTCCTCGGCGTCGTGCTGCATGCGGATCTGCTCGCTGGCCCGCTCGGTCGCAGGACTCCAGGGGCGGGGAGGGATCTCGTACTGCTCGTCCCACCTGCAGCCGTTCAGGAGCATGTTCCTCTGCCTGCGCAGGTCGGCGTCGGTGAAAGCCCGCAGGGAACGGGCGGGGGGCTCGGGTTGCGGACGGCGGACGTAAGGGCGCTGCTGTTGAAGGGCCATCGCTCCAGTGTGGCCCTCCTTCCCTGTGTGCGTCCGGGGTTCGGCGAGAAGGGGTTCAGGAGGGGCCGTTGCACGCGGGGCAGTGGAGGTCTCCGATCCAGCCGGTGCCGCCACAGCTCTCGCAGTTCGGGTCGGTCTTCGCGGGGGTGCAGGTGTGCGGTACGGCCGGGAGAGGGGTGGTGGCCGGGGGTGTCTCCATGGTTGTCCTCCAGGACGTGACGTTTAGAGTAGTTGTTCGACTACCCACAGTTCGAAGCTAATGACATTTTCCCAACTGTGCAAGTTCTCTTCCGCAGTTGGGGCTGCTGTCGGCCATGATGCGGGAGGGGGCAAGGGGTGGAGAGAGGATCCCGCCCATGCCGAGAGCCAAGAAGCCCGCCATCACCGATTTTCGCACCCCTGTGTGGCCCGAGCGGGCCTGCCGCGACACGGTGTCCGGCGAGTTCGCCAACTACAGCTGCGACGTCGTCGAGAGCCACCTGGGCCCGCACGCCTCCCACTCGGTCCCCGAGTCGGTCCGCCAGCGCCTGCTGTGGGAGAACCGCAACCCGGACAAGCGCGAGCCCACCGCCGCCGCCGACCCCTTCATCAGCGCGTGAGTGCCCGCCCGCCGGGCTCCTTCCCCGCGCCGCCCGCCACCAGCCCGGCCGCAGCCCTCCACGATCAGGCTGTCGGCGCCCTGCAGAAGCTGCACAACCACCTCGCCACCACCCGGCCCCGCACACTGGCCGAGGCCGCCGACGGCGAGAGCGCCGTCGAGGTCGCCATCCGGCTCCTGGGTCGACTTCCGGCCGAATAATGACAGGTCGTCAATTGCGGGAAACTGTCACCTGTTTGGCCGCAGTCGTGCATACTGATCACACCTCGGCCCTTCCGGCCCTGGCCCGCCTGACCCCCCGAAGACGTGGCAGGTGCGGTGTCGTCGTCTGGGCCGCCGCATCCGCCGCGCACGTGTGAGGCCCCCGAGACTTGTTACCCCCCGGGGGCCTCACGCACGTCCGGGCCCGCTACTCGCCGGACCCCTCGCGCCGCATGCTCTCCATCTCCTCGGCCAGCGCCTGGTACAGCGGCCCCATCACCGGCTGCACGGGCTGCCCGGTGCGCTCCTGCTCCCTCCACGCCCGCTCGTAGCAGGCCAGCTCCTCGCGCATCAGCAGCCGCCACGCCGCCAGCGCGACCCTCGCGAAGGCCCACCGCTTGACCCCGTGACGGGCCTGGAAGTACCCCAGATGCACGCCCAGAGGCCCCGGCACCCGGACAGTCTTCGGCGTCTCCGCCAGCGGAGGAGCGCCCACCGGCCGCATCATGCCGTCCGGGGTGACCTGGAAGTTGATCTCCGCGAGAGGCTGCGCCGCCATCGCGCCGGGGTCCACCACAGCCGCAGGAGGCTCGGGGGCGGCCTTCAGCGCCAGCTGCTCCTGGCGCTCGCGCTCCTGGGCCTTCAGGCGCAACTTCTCCCGGCGTGCAGCACTCGCGGCCATGGCGTTCTCCGTAGATCGTGGCGGAGCCCCATCCTATCTTCGGTGACGTCATGACGTCCCTGCACCCCCTGCCGCCGGGCATGCAGAAGGCCCCTCCCGCGAGGAAGGGGCCTTCTGCAGTTCCGCATCGAGTCAGAGGCCCGTCCTACCGTCCCTGGCCGCGACGGACAAACCAAGGACGAACCCCGTTCAGCATCCCCGCAAGTGCGGGGACAACTCTGCCATCAAACAGAGAAGTGGAACATCCCCGCAGATGCGGGGACAAGCAGGGCCATGATCCGGGACACCTCCGCGTCGGCGGAGAAGCCCTGCTGTGAAAAACACTAGCAGCGCCTGCCGGGCCCCGTGCAGGCTTCAGCTGAGAAAGTCCGCCAGGTCGTACACCGGCGAGTCGTCCAGGTCATCTCCCTCGTCCGCTTCCGGGGTGGCCCAGCCGTGGACGAAGCAGATCCTCACTCACAGCACTCCTCGCATCGCGTTGTCCTTCTTCGTCGGCCGGATATAGATCTGGGCCTGTGTGCCCTTCTCCGACCAGTCGCCCTGCTCGCAGATCTGACTGAACGCCGCGCCCGCTTCTGCGGCGGCCGTAGCACCCGAGGCCCTCGTCGAGTGCGCTCGGTATGTCGTGTTCGGCCTCGGTTCGAGCTTGGCCGCCTTCGCCGTCTGCTTCACCAGGTTGTTCAGGTGAGAGGCGTGCAGCCGGTAGGGAAGGATGCGGCCAGTGCGCGAAATCCGGCGGAACAGCGGACCGTCGTTGATGCCCTGCTTGCGCATCTCCTCCCTCCACGCCCGCAGCCATCCGACCGGGTCCGACAGCTCGTGCTCGCCGGGTGGGATCGTCACGGGGTGCCCGCGCGCGGCCTGGTCAGTCTTCGAGTACGTCTTGAACAGGCGGGCGTCGCCGTCGTCGGTGAAGGTCAGATCCGGCAGGTCGAAGCGGACCAGGTTCGAACGCCGGACGAAGGAGGAGGTACCCGCCGTCAGCATGGCGCCGTCCCTCAACCGGGCCACGCGCCGCTCCTGCGGCAGGGTGGCCACCATCAGGCGCAGCTCCTCAGGCGTGAAGACCTCGGCCCGCACCTCGCGGTGTCCGGCGTCGGCCCGTTCCTTCTTGTACGCGCCAACGATGCGCCAGGCGTCGCCGGTGTCCGGCATGAGCTTCTCGTGCACGTTGGCCTGGTCGTGGAAGAACACCACGGCGGCGATGCCCTGCTTGATCGCCGACAGGCCGTTTCCAGCGTCACACCTGTCGGCTACCCAGTTCGTCAGAGCGTCCGTGGAGCACGGCAGAGACGGCTCGCCCTCACCCTGGCACCAGGCGACGAACCGGGGCCACTCCCGCTTGTACGCGCGCAGCGTCTCGTCGGGCACCGAGCCCTGCAGGCGCCGCCGGGCCGACTCCGACAAGTTGGTCCGGCGCGGCCGAAGGGCACTTGGGATACCGTCAGCGGGCTGGTGTGCCGCCGGAGCCAGATCCGCCGTCATGGCCCTCCTTGTCCACCTGGGTCATCGTGACCCCCTCGCCGAGGAAACCGTGCAGCGCCTCGGGGGCGCCCGGACGCGGCCGGGCGTCGAAGCACTCCCAGGAGCAGAAGTTCGTCGCGTTCCGTGGCTCGGCCCTGAACGACTTGCGGCACTCCTCGCAGCGCGTCACGCCTTCAGCTCCTTGGGTTCGTGTCGATGGCGGGCTCGTCGCCGCACAGGCGCAGCTTGATGGTCACGTGCCCTCCGCTCAGGCAGGCGCGGGGGCGCTGGTGGAGGGGTCGGGCACTTCGAAGTCGGCTTCCTCGCCGCCGTCGTCCCGGCACCAGGGGCACCAGGGCTTGACCGGGCTGTGTACGCGTTCCAGAACAGACCAGATCAGCACGGACACCGCAGTAACGCACACCAGGATCTTCGCCGGGACCGTTCCGGCCAGCGCCAAGGAGATGCCCCAGCTCGCGAATGCGCCCCAGAGGAGCCAGTAGCGCAAGACGTGGAAGGTCCGCAGCCAGGGCATGCGGCGCTCGGCCGCCTCTTCGGGCCGGTCCGGCAGGTTCTTGACGCAGTGCAGGCACGGCCCGTCCGCGTGCCCTGCGATGTCGAAGACGGAAAACGCCAGGGCCATCAGGCACATTCCATATGTGATCTGCAACAGAATGTCGGGGTGACTGCTCGCGAACAGTCCCAGTGCGCAGGTCGCCGGAGCGAGGACTGCGACCCACCAGACTCCGTAGTGAGCGTCTCGCATCTGCCGCAGCTGGGCTTTTTCCCTGGCGGGACTGCGTTTGCGTCCGGCCCGGCACCACTCCTTGTGGCATTCCTCGTGGTAGCGCCTGTGCGTTTCCAAGAGGATGACGTCCCGGGAGACCCTCAGAGCAACCACGCAATAGATCATCCCCGCGAGAGCCCGGGTCCACCATGGGCCCATGTACGGCTTAGGGAAGATGGCGTGCAGCATTACGAGAACGAGGGCTACCTTGACCAGCCGCTTCTTCCACTTGGTGTGGTGCGCAAGAGCCATTTTGGCCCGTGCGCTGGGAGTGGCCTCCCTGGGCGGCGGCTGGAGGCAGCGGGAGCAGGCCTTCCAGTCGTGCATGGCGGCCATACCCATGTAGAAGACGAACAGCAGCCAGAAGACCACGGCGCCAAGGGAGAACGCGAGCCCCAGGTCATGAGAGGCGCTGAGCGCAGATGCCAGGACGGCGGTCGGCGCAAGAAATCTGCCGCTGAGGTGCCCGAGGGAACCCATCTCGGGCTTGTCGTCGTCGTGGTGATGGTCGGTCACTTCGAGGCTTCCTTCATCGGATCGGGGTACAGCTCTTCGATCTCGGTCATGCAGGGCCTGCACGTGCTGTGCCCGAACCCCCAGGCCGACACGGCGAGCTGGTCGCGGTCGGCCCAGGTGAAGCAGGAGCCGCACAGCTCCTGCCGGGCAGGGTCGGCGGGCGGCTGGCAGCGCAGGTACCAGCCCGTCAAGCGGTCCTTTCCGTGCTGGGTCTTGCTGGTCGCGTGCAGGTTGCGCAGGGCCACCCACCGGTGCCCGCCCATCCGCTGCCCGCCGGTCGGGTCCCAGACCTCGGCCTTGTCGCCGACCACGCGCTCGACGACGAACGGCTTGCTGCGCTGCCAGTTCAGCGTGCTGCACGGCACGTACGTCTGCCAGCGCTTCACCTCGAAGGGCGGCTGCGCGGCGGCGGTCACGAGGTCCTCCCCAGCGATGTGACGAGTCGGTCGACGGCGTCGCTGCGGCGGCTGCAGCCCGGGGGCACCTCCAGCGTGCCAGGCCGCCGGTAACCCCAAGTGGTGTACATGGCCGTCCGTGTGCTGCGCCCGCTGCGCTGGCCGCCCCCACGCGTGATCTCCTGGTGCACGTACTTGTCGACGTACCCTTCGACCTTGTCGCCGACCAAGACGGCGTAGGTGGCCTGGCAGCCCGACTTGTTCCGGGTCTCGACCTTCTTGAGGCGGTACGGCTTGGTGCTGACGGTCACGAGGTCACCCCCGCCGTGCGCTCCAGCTTGCGCAGTCGGGTCTTGCTCTCGGTGGTGGTCATGCCGAGATTCCTTTCGCTTTGATCAGAAGGTCGTCGAAGGTCAGCTCGCTCCAGACCTCGGGGGCCTCCCTCTCGTCCCGCAGGCGTCGATCGACGAGACTGTCCACCAGCTTCAGGGCCGGGGTAGAGCATCGGGGCAGCCAGTGCACGTGGACGTAGTCGACCTCGTCGCCCATGGCCTCGATGAGGTCGAAGAGCTGCGGGAGGGGAGTGAATCTGTCGGCACGCTTGAACGGGCGCAGGCCGAGCACGGAGTCCAGAAGGTGTTCCACGGCCTGGAAGTCGTTGAAGATCACGGGTCGGAGTTCGTCGTTGGATCTGGCCAGGACATGAGCGGTCAGGCACCCGAGCAGCTCGACCTGGGGCGAACTCCAGTGCTCGACCTCGAACTGCAGTCGTCGCACGAGACCGTCCTCCTCCCCGGCGGGAAGTGTCGGCACGACAGCGACACTTGACCAGGCAAAACGCTCCCTTCCGTGCGCCCGGGAGTCGGTGTAGGCGTCGGATGCCCAGAACGTCATGTCACTGGTGAAGGAGGACGTGTCGACCGGGATAGGGCCCTTGTTGCGGGTGCCTTTGCGGCGTCGGGCCATCAGGCGGCCTCCGGGGGTCTTGGCGGGATTTTTGAAAGTCACTGTAACGGAGGTTACCGAAGGTGTCGGCGTCTCGCTGCTCAACGCACCACCCTAGGTTGACGATACCGAAAACCTTGCGCTAGGTTTCAGGTACCTTAAACCGATCGAGGGGCCATCATGGACGCGCCGACGCAGGCCAGCATCGAGATCCTCAAGTCCTTCACCCAGAGCGCGCAGGAGCACGCGGAGACCGCCAGCAACCGCACTCTCTCCGATGACACGCGGCGTGACGCCGCGCAGGCTGCAGACTCCACCTGGCGCGGCATCATGACCGTCGCCCGCCATCTCGCCGAACTCTGCGAGCAGGAGGGCGCCGCCCTGGAGTCGCAGATCCTGGCACTGGACCCCGACGACTTCAGCCGGGACGTGATGGAGCTGGACGCCCGCTCCAGGGTCTGGAGCGACCTCTCCCGCGAGATGGACGCCCTCGCCACGGCGGCCGTCGGCAAGTGCAAGAACGAAGAGCGGCTCGGCGCCGAGACTGCCGACCTCTGACCCTCAGCTCCCGAAGACGTCAGCCAAGGAGATCACCATGAGCGAGACCGCCGAGCGCACCAGGATCAACGTCATCGACCCCGGGAGCGGCAGCCTGCAGGGCTGGTTCGTCCTGGAGGCCGCGACCCGATACCTCGAACAGGCCGCGTACATCAACGGCTTCGACAAGCGGTCCGTCAACACCCTCTCCACGGACGCACACCAGACCCTCTACCGCACCAAGCGCGGCCGGTGGGTCCTGAGCTGCTGGACCGACTGGCAGAACGACATCCCCACGTACGAGTTCGTGGACGAGGACACAGCCAAGCGGTGGCTGATCCTCAACGACGAGGACGCTGCCGTCGAAGAGCACTTCGGCCCGATGGACGAGGAGAGCGGTCCGAACCTCGGCGGCCGTCCGGCGATCGGCCCGAAGATCCCCGGCTTCCCCGTGCCTCAGGCGCTCCTGGAGCGGGTGGACGACTACGCGAAGGGCGAGGGCATCTCGCGCAACGAGGCCATGCGCCGCCTCATGGAGCGGGGCCTGGAGTCCCCGCCGGTCGCGTAGCCTGAAGTCGCCCTCGGCGGCCTGCGGGCGCCAGCGTCGAGGGTGCGGTGAAACCGAGAGGCTCGTACGGCTGCAGTCCCGTTGGCGCGGGGGCCGTACGGGCCCCTTCATGCTCCGTGGTGCGGTAGCCTCGAAGGGCCCCACCTTCTCCTGGTTTCGGGTGGCGGCTTGCTCCAACCGACAGTTGAAAGCGAGAGGCCTGTACGGCTGCAGTCCCTGTTGGTGCAGGGTGCCGTACGGGCCTCTCGCCATGCTGTCCGGCGGGCAACGCGAAGAGCCCCCACCTTGGTGGCCTGGGGGCTCTTCGCGTACAACCCTGCTGGGCTGATGAGCCTTCACCGTACCAGTGCGGTGCGCCTCCCGGCGGCTTTTCGGCGGGGGACTGCGACTGCCTGGTGACCGTTTGCTGCACGGGCGGTGAAGGAGCCTTCACAACATGGTGACCGCACCGACCGCAGAGAGTAGTGTTCTCACTCCTTAACGCAACGTCTAATAGGCGGCGCCGCACCCTCTCCTGCTCGAATATCAGTTCGATAAGGTGAACGGGAACCGCCATGGGGACCTGGAGCGTCAGCAGGGAGTGAGAAGCGGTGCATGACCTGCACTTTCTTTACATCTACCCTAACTATGGGGTAGATTTGTTTCGAACGCTGATTCCAACCTTCACGGTCGACGTACGGCACGCGCCTGGAACCCGCCACAGGGCGCATCGAACATTCACGCAACCGCAGCCGGTGCTGCCTTGTCGTGCGTCGGCACAGGAGAGGCAGGTTATGAGTGGGGAGCAAGCTCCCGCAGGCCCGGCGCCCGCCACGGGCCCGCCGGATCCGGACGGGGGACCACGGCCGCGCATCCCGCCGCGCGGCTACGCCATTGCTGTCGCAACACTCGTCGTCGGACTGTTCGGAGGTTTCTCCATCGCCTCGGACTCCATCCCCCCGGCACGGCTGCCCTCCGTGGCCGACACCCTTCAGGGCGCCACGGCCGGAGCCACCATCCCAGGGGAAGGGTGGTCCTGGATCGGCAAGGACGCGGAACCGGGGTTGTACCGGTCGCTGGGGAATAGCGATCGTTGCCTCTGGACGCGGGCCACGGACGCCACCGGGGAGCCGGGCTCGGTCAAGGCCGTGAGTCGCTCGCGGGGGACCACCTACGTCCACCTCGACGACGGGGACTTCTTCCACGCCGACGGCTGCAACACCTGGCATCTGATGGGTCAGGGGGAGATGTAGAAGCCCGCCGAGTCGCTCTTGAGGAACGGGGCGACTTGGTCGACTCTTGGTACGGCGAAGGACCCCGACAGCTTGGATGTCGGGGTCCTTCTGGTGCGCGGTGGTGCGTCAGGCGGTCAGGCCGCCCGTGAGGTCGTCACTGCTCTTGATGCTGCCGAGGAACGCGCCCCAGTTGCTGCCGGAGAACGTGAGGACCGGGCCCGCGCCGTGCTGCTTGGTGTCGCGGACGCCGACCGCCTCGGCCGTCGTGTCGATACCCTGCTCGACGCAGTTCTCACCGTCGCCGCTGTAGGTCGACTTGTGCCAGTTGGTGTAGGTGGTCAAGGTGCTTCTTCCTCCACTGTGCGGGCGCTCACGCCGTTCGCGAGCGCATCATGCAAGTATCCGAGAGTCTTCTCTGGTGACCAAGCCCGGTCTTGCAAAAGTCTGAACCGGACTTGGTACAGCTCGATTTGTGCTGGGTCATCGATGAATGTTCCATCACCGTGGCCCTCCCGAAACGCCATCATGTCGGAACCGAACGAGAACAGGTCGAACGATCCTCCCATGCCGTTGTGGGCGCCCACCTCGAAGGGGAGGACCTGAATCCTGACCTCGTCGGTCAGGGCCAGGTTCACCAGGTGGACCAGCTGATTCTCCATCACCCGGGGGCCGCCCACTATCCGTCTCAGGGCCCCCTCGTCCATCACGGCGTGGATACGCGGCCTCCGGGGACGGGCGAGGAGCCCTTTGCGCTGCTCGCGGTGCCTGAGCGCGTCGCTCAAAGGGTAGTTGGGATCCACCTCGGCGGCCGGTTTGATGGCGCATTGAGAGTACTCGGTAGTCTGCAGCAGGCCGGGAACGACCTGCGCCGACCACGTGCGGATATCGTCGGCCATCGCTTCCGCTTCGGCGAAGTCCTGATGGCTGGGCCCCACGATCTTCCCCGATTCCGCCCAGGCGCTGCCCTCGCTGCTCTCCACCGAAAGCAGCTTCCAGCGGGCGACCTCCCGCTCCCACTCCTCTTTCTGCTGCCGGACCCACTCGTCGGCCTGCGCCGCAGCCTGTTCCTCGATGGTCTGCCGGACCGTCTGGATGGCTGTGCGCTGGTCGTCCGAGGCGTGCTGCTCGTCAAGGCCGCCGAGGCCGCCGTCGAACCGGGCCACTTTCTGCCGGATGAACTCCTGCCGTCTGGCGGTGAAGTCCGGTTCATAGAGCTTGATATACCCCCGCAGGGCGTTGCCCCGGGGCGGCGTGTGGCCGCTCTCGTTGCGGTAGACGGTCGACGCCGCCCTTCCCAGCTTCGCCGCCACATCGCTCGCCGACGTGAACCCTGCCGCCTCGCGCGCCCGCTTGAGCTTGCGGCCCAACAGGCTGCTCCTGATGGTGGGCCTGGTTCCGTACGCCATGACGCTCCCTCGTCCTCGACCGTGGTGACGCCGCCAGTGTCCACCTCCGACCCGGTCTCGCGCTAGCGTAACCAGATGGGAATTCCCACCTATGGGGACTTGCAGAATACGCGATCTTCCGGAACGGTAGGTACGCACCTGCTTACTCCAGGTCCATCGGCGTCAGCGGGGCCCAACTCGCCACTCATGCACTGGGAGTTATGCCCATGCACTCCCCGCACCACCAGTCCCCACCGCCACTGGGAGACCTACGATATCTGTCCTACCGGCAGGCTTATGTCGGGGTCCCGGAGAGTGTCCCCCTCGCGCGGGGGCATTTTGCCCGAGTGTCCAAGAACAGCGGACTCGACCCGGCCATCGCTGATATGGCGCTGCTGGTCCTGTCCGAGATGGTGACCAACGTTGTCAGCCATCTGGGCTGCAGGTATCTCGTCAGCGTCTCCGTCGTCGGCATGTATCAGCGCCGGGTCCGGATCGAGGTCTACGACCCCGTCTCGGACCGCATCCCCGTCATGCCCCCCAAGGGCGGCATCGTGGACGGCGACGCCGACGGCGGCCGGGGGCTCGGCATCATCGTCATGCTCTCGGCCCACTGCGGCGTCACGCCGGACGCCAACGGAAAAATCGTCTGGGCCGAACTGGACCTGACCGAGGCCGACGTCAGCGCCGCCCCGGCCCCCTGCGGAGGAGGCGCCCCTGTCTCTCGCTGAGCACAGCCGAGGACCGACGAGCCCATTGTCAGCGCACTGATGAGTGCGCTACGGTGGGCTCGTCGTCGTCAGGGGCTGCACAAGGGCTCCCCGGCGGCGGCCCGTTCGGATAGCTTGTACCCGCCACGCGTCCACCCCGCCAATCCAGCGGACGCCAGCAGGAGACACCCGCCAGCCTCCCGCCACCACGTCAGGAGTCCCTCATGGACCCCGTCGACCTTGAGCAGCTTCTCTACGAACTGCGCTCCGTCCACGCCGAGACCGTCACCATCCCGCCCGCCATGCTCACCCCCGGCTGCGTCCTCGCCGGAGGATCGTGGGACCACCACGTCGTCACCGCCGCCATGCCGGTCGGCTCCGCCCGCTCCGCCATCACCCTGCGGCACCTGCACGGCGGCCACAACGCCGTACGTCACCACGAGGCCGACGACCACGTCACCATCTACCGCGCCCAGCTCCTGGCCCGCGAGGTCCCCCGCGTGCCGACCGTGCCGCGCTGCGAGGTCCCCAGGGCGCCGAAGGTCGGAGACCGGGTCTTCCAGCACTTCCACACGGTGGGACGCCTCGGCGAAGGCAGGTTCTACGAGTTCAACAGCTCCGGCCTGTGGCAGCAGGTCATCGACTCCGTCGAGAACGGCAAGCCCCGCACGACCGTGAAGACCTACCCGATGGGCATCCAGCACATCGTCGGCAACCTCCGCGAGCCCGACCCGATGAGCTGGTACAGCTACCTCCCCGCCGACCACCGCCCCTTCCTCTACGTGGACGGCCGCCCGCTGCCCGCCCGCACCGTGACCGAGCTGATCGTCGGCGATGTGATCCGTCTCCCCGGCGGAGGCAGGCTCCAGATCACCGACGTCCGCCGCCGCTCCTCGGCCACCACCATCACCGTGGCGCTGCTGAAGAAGTCGATCCACCCCATGCGCCACTTCATGTGGGACCGCTCCGAGGGCGCCACCGCCGAGCACCACGACTCGGGGCGCACCCGCAGCCTGTACCCCACCGAGCCGCGCGAGGACGAGTTGGCCACCGCGCTGGAGCTGCAGCCCGGGGACACCGCCATCACCGCCTGGAACCGCCCCTTCAGCGCCGTGGCGTACATCGAAGACGTCTTCGGCCAGCCGCTGCGGGCGACGATGCACGTCCACTCCACGACCACCGACGGCCGCGAGCAGCGCGCCGTCATTGGCCTGACGAAGTCGTACCTCATCCTGCGCCGCCGCCGCCCCGGCCGCCACGCCTACGCCCCGGCAACGGATCTCGCCGCCAGGGCCCACGGGTGAACGATGTCCGGGTGAAGTACGAGAGGGGCCGCCGCCTCCTCGGCGGCCCCTCCTCGCCCATCCACTTCGCCTACGTCCAGCCCGGCCTGTACGAGAGCGACAACCTCGGCGACCCGGAGGGCGAGCCCCTGCGCTACCACCTGCGCCGCCTGGGCCGCAACCACTTCGAGGGCATCGAGGAGACCGGCTGGTACGTCACCGGCGGCGACCTGGTGCGCGAGTGGTGCGCCGTCGGCGTCGAGGACGCCGTCGAGGTCGCGAACCGGCACCTCATCCCCCTGCACTTGCCAACGCACTGATCAGTGCGCTAGGTTGGCAATGCCCGCCAGGAACCACCACGAGGAGCACCCCCGCCATGGGCCCCAAGCACTACCCCACCCAGGAAGACATACTCTCCGCGCTCTCCGGCCAGGACCGCCCCTTCACCACCGGTGACATCACCTACGGGGTCGCCGTCCTGCACTTCGACTCCCCCGGCAGCGTCGAGGCCGCGCGGAAGCTCGTCAGCCCCTACGGCATCAACGCCGTCGTCAGCGAGATGGCCAACAGCGGCGCCCTCGTCGGCCGCCCCGGCCGCGACTGGCGGGGCCCGCGCCCCAAGCGCGCCGGGAACACCAAGCGCCGACTGAGCACCGTCTACTACGCGCTGCCCGCGACCGCCGCCGCCTGGGACGACAAGGGCCGCGCGGAGGACGCCGAGCGGCGCAACGCCCGCGCCCACGAGCGCGCCGTGGCCGCTGTCGTCGCTGCCCACCAGGACGAGTACAGCAAGCACTACCAGGCCGTCATCACCCAGCTCCTCGCCGAGGACGGCGGACGATGACCCTCTACCGCGAGATCACGTGAGCGCCGAGGTCTGCGGGGCGCCCCACGAGGAGCGCCCTGGCGTCGCATGTGACCGCGAGGCCCACCAGATGGCAGGCTTTCACCGCAACCGTGCGGCAGGGCTCGTCTGGGCGGCCGGAGCGCTGCCCGAGCCCCCGCCGACCGGCCGGGCCGCGCTGGCCTCCATGGCCGTCCGTACGAACCGCTCCGGACGCACCGGGGCGCCCGCCGACGCCGTTACCACCTGGAAGGACAGCCATGCCCCAGGCGCACCACCGAGCCACCCGTGAGGACGTGTTGGAGGTCTTCGCCGACAGCGGACGGGCGCACTACAAGATGCGTCGCCGTCCGCTGTCGGCGCCCGAGATCCGGCGTGCCGTCGAGGACGTGCAGGGGGGAACGGTGGCCGACTACCCCTTTCGGAAGCTCCTGAATGCACTGGTCGCCGACGGATCCCTCACCTCCCGCCATGGGGGCGGCTGGAGGGGTCTGGCCCCGTCCATGTACGACGTGCGGCCGAACGTGACCTACTACACCCGTGCGGACGTCCTGGCCGAGTGGGAGAAGGCCCGCGCCGACGCCAAGACGGCAGCCCTGGAGGAGCAGGCCAACCAGTACGCGAGAGGCTTTCTCGTCGAGCGTCACCGCGACGAGTACGAGGCCCTGAAGGCCGAGTTCTACACCGAGTTGGAGAAGGAGCAGGGCAAGTGAGTATCGAAGAGGGTTCGTTGCAGACGACCGAGCCGCTGCGTGAGCTGCATCTGAACGGGCTGAACATGAACGTCGGCTCGCTGGTCGGCTGGGCTCATCAGGGCATGGTCGACTTCGACCCGCCGTACCAGCGTCAGCCGGTGTGGGGGATCCGTCGCCGTCAGCAGCTGATCCGCTCCCTCCTCATGGGCCTGCCGGTCGGCGCCATCACCGTCAACCGGCGCGATCACTCGGAGTTCCGGGCGCCCGGTCACGTCCCGAACGTGTCACCGCCGTTCGCCGTCATCGACGGCAAGCAGCGGTGGCAGACCCTCGTGATGTTCAGGGACGACGAGTTCCCCGTGCCGCGCTCCTGGTTCCCAGAGGAGGCGCTGTCGGCCGTGTACGAGGAGAACGCCGACGGCGCATGGGTGCGGTACTCCATGCTCGCCATGCGGGGGCGGACCGACGTCGACATGCCTGCGATCGCCTTCAACGAGGCCCGCTTGGCCTCGGTCGAGGCGGAGGCGGAACTGTTCGACCTGATCAACTTCGGCGGCGTGCCCCAGGGTGAGGCCGACGACGACCGCTGAATGTCAGCCCCTGCGCGTACGGTGGCGCCCGGCCGGTGAGGCCGGGCGCCACTGGCGTTTCCTCACCCGCTTGCAACGCACTGATCAGTGCGCTAGGTTGGCGTCATAGCCCGCCGAGGAGGAGCGAATGACGACCGACAGGACCACGATGGACGACGTCCGCAGGGTCACCCCGCAGCAGCTCACGAAAATGACTCCCCCGCAGATCGATCGGCTGAACGCCTGCCTGTCCGGAGAGTACGAGCGCCTCGATGGCGAGCGTGACCGCGAGTGGGAACGGCTCTATTCGGCCGTCGGCGAGCAGAAGGAGAAGGTCGGCCGCCGTCAGGCCTATCTCCTTCGCCGGGACGAGCTGGAGGAGAAGGCCCGCGCGATCCTCGCCGCCCCGCCCGCCGAACCCCCCTCGCACCTGAAGCGGTACGACTTCATGCTGACCGCCGAGAAGTACACCGCGAGGATCGGTGAAGTCCTCGGCAAGATCGACGCCATCGGCGACAAGGTCCAGGAGCTGAACCGGAAGGTACGCCCCAAGCTCACCGAGGAGTGGGACCTCCGGGGCGGCTGGTCGCGCTTCTTCCTGGTAAATAACACGAACGGGCACATCCACAAGACCACCAGCCCCGTCGGCTGCCACACGCTGCACTGGAACACGGACATCGGCTGGCTTCCCGACCTGTCCGGTCTGACCGAGGCCGACGCAGTCAAGGCGCACGGCACCATCCTGTGCTCGGTCTGCTTCCCGTCGGCCCCCGTTGAGTGGACCGTGGGCAAGGCCCCCGCTGACACGGAGTGCCCCGGCTCACGCCAGTTCGTCAAACTCGATTCCTCCATGGCGCGCCGCATGTCGAAGTTCGCCACGTGCCCCGAGTGCGGAAAAACGGGCGTCAGTGTCAGCTCCGCATGGAATCTGCGCAAGCACGACCGGCCGGAGCCCGCTTCGGCAAAAACCGACAGCTGACCCACGAGCCCGCCCCCTCACCGGGGGCGGGCTCGCCCGCTAGACAGCGCACTGACTAGTGCGCTAGGTTGGCGCTATAGCCCGCCGAGGAGGAACACGTGAACGCCGAGAAGTCACCCCGCCCCGCCGCTGGCAAGCCGCCGTCGGTCACCGCCGTGATCAAGTTCCTCAAGTCCGCCGGTTTCCAGCACGCCCGTTACGCCGAGTCGCTGTCACAGGGAGGCGCGGCGGGGGCGAAAGTGCGCGCCCACCACATGGGGAAGGTGTCCGTCACCTGGAGCGAGGGGGACAAAGAGTTTTTCAGGAGAATGGCGGACCTCGGCCACACGAGCGTGGCAGGAGTGCCGGTACACCCGGACACCGAGCAGCACGCCCGGGAGTACGCCGAAGCTCTCTCGCCGCGATACAGCGTGCATATCCACGACGGCACCACTGTCTACCTCGACGCCCGCGAGACCCTCCCCGTCCGGCCCAAGGGCGTGCCCACCGCCATCACGGTGCGGAAGGCGCTTGCTGCGGCAGGGGCTGCCAGAGCTTCCGAGATGTTCATGGTCGTCTCCGTCGTCGACCAGCCCGATCACACCCGCGTCGCAGTCCTTGAAGGAGAGCGCCTCGACGCGGTCCGGAAGGCTCTGGAGGCCGAGGGGTGGACCTTCGAGACCGGCGAGGCCATCGAGCACTACTTCATCAAGATCACAGGCTCCACGCCCGACCGCCCGGCCCGCCTGCGCAAGCTCCGCGCCGCGCGTGCCGCCAAGGAGGAACGCAAGAGCGTGGAGGCCAAGTTCCTCCAGCGGGTACGGGCGGCCGATGCGCCCCAGAAGGAGCCCTCCCCGGTCGGTTCGTATGTCGCGTGGGCCGAAGGCCCCCAGGAGCGCACCGAGCACGGCTACGTCATGGCCGAGCGTGACAGCGAGGCCCTTGTGCTCGGGCTGGACGGGGGCTTTCGGCAGATGCCCGCCGACATCCCCGAGACCGTGTCCGAGGAGCCCCAGGCGCCCGCCGCCGTGCGGGACGGCAAGGGGCGCGTATTCAGGGTCGGCCAGCGTGTCAGCCTCCGCACGCGGGACGGCTTCTTGGAGTTCGGCGAGATCACCGAGTTCGGCAAGCTCGACGACGGCACCCAAACGCTCACCTTCACCGCCGACACCCGGCAGTTGGCCCCGATCTCCCGCCCGATCAAGGGTGTTCCCCCGAGAAGGGAGAAGATCCGGCCGATTGACCCGCCCCGGATCAGCCGAGTAGCCCTCGACAAGCGGATCAACCCCGCCTGAACAGCCCTCCAGGGCCCGCCCGCCCGGCGGGCCCTGGCCGCTTTCCGCCATCCGCTAGACAGCGCACTGATCAGTGCGCTAGGTTGGGCACAACAGCCCGCCAAGGAGGACCACGTGAACAACGGAACCGGCTCGATCCACTTGCAGGGAGTCGGCCGCGTGCCCGCCGTCCCGGCCAGCGCACTGACCGTCGGAGACCAGCTCATGTACAACGGGGGCAGCGTCGCCCAGATCACCAAGATCGTGGACGCCTCCGCGCACTTCCTCAAGATCACGCAGGTGAGCCCGAAGGACGGGACGGAGCACCTCCGCAAGATCAAGAAGACGAGTCTCACCGCCCGCGTGCCTGCCGAGCATCGCCGTCCCCTGGGCCACGACGCCCCGGCGACCGCCTACCGCGCCCAGGTCCGTGCCCCCGAGCACGGCCAGTGGGTCACCGTGAGCCACGGCGCCACGGCCGAGAAGGCCGCGAGCGACCAGAGCAACTACCACCCCGCCTACTTCGCGTCCGTTCTGCTCGACAACCACGGACTCGGCTGGAGCCGAGAGAACCCCGACGGCCGCGCCGCCAGCGTCAAGGCCATGACGGACGGCGAGACCCTCACTGCCGCCGACGGCCACAGCTTCCGCATCCTGCCCCCCGAGCAGCCCCAGACGCCCGCCCGCCGCGTCGTCGAGGGCGTCGTGATCACCCACGACGACACCTCGTCCGGCACGGAGCCCAAGCACAGTGCCGACCCCGACGCCCGCGCCGCCGTCGAACTGTTCACCGCCGCCGGGCACACCCCCGCCGAACTGACCGGCGACTACGACCCCGAGACCAGCACCGCGAACGGCTTCCTTGTCGTCCCGCGCGGCGCCGGATCCGTGTACGTCTACCACCTCGTGGACGGCAAAATGCAGCCCGAGGACTCGAACGCCGGGTACTGGCCCCAGTCCCGGGAGTACCGGCGCCTGTTCCGCGACGCCCCGGGCTGGGAGGTCCGCAACCGCGCGGGCGCCAGCGCCCAGGCTCAGCGCATCGAGGAGCCGTCCGCCCCCACCCGGCTCGCACCGGGCGCCCTCGTGAGCCACACCGCCCAGGAGTGGGCCCACAGCAAGGCGACGGCCGTCGTCGTCGGCGTGACGCGAGAGCACCACGACGGAACGTGCGAGTACGCGGTCATGGCAGGCCAGGAGTTCGCACGCCGCATCGGAGAGGACAACCCCATGACGCGCGAGACCGAATGGAACTCCGCCCGCACCAGGCCCATCGAGGGACCCCGGGCGGCCGTCGAGGGCGCCGACATCGAGAGCAAGATCGTTCGCAGCGTGCTGGACAGTTCCCGGCGAGAGGAGATCATCGAGACTGCCCGGAACCCTAAGCTGACGCGTCTGGCCTCCGCCGTTGCCCGCGTCGCCGACCACCTCTCGCCCGAGGAGCGGAACGCCGCCGACTGGCACCGGGTGCGCCTGGCCCTCCTGGCGCGAGGGCGCTTCGATGTCGTCGTCACCTCCAACAAGCCCGAGTACACGGCCCGCAGGGGCGTGGCGTGCATCATCACCCACGTCGCCTATGCGGACGCCGTCGAGTCCCGCCGTAAGGAGTCTCAAGAAGAGGGGTACTACGCCCAGGTCTACTACGGGGAAACACGCCTGCGGGTGACCGAGGAGAACTTGCGTATCTCGCTCGCCCTGGGGGTCCGGGAGTCCGCCCGGCCGCGCTTCGAGGTTCGCAGGGTCAGCCCGTACTACTTCGGGGTGTGGGACGCCCGCACGGACCTGTGGGCGTCCGTCTCCGAGCGCCGTGAGCAGTGCGAGGAGGGCGCCACGGGGCTGAACTCCGGACGGCTGGAGCTGGACGACCTTGGCAGGATCAAGGGTCCCGACAGCCTCTGACCAGCGTAAACACGTTCCGTGGTGCCAACCTTCACACCAGAGTTGCCAGCGCACTGATTAGTGCGCTAGGTTGGCACCACGCCAAGCAGGAACCGCCACACGAGGAGCACCGAATGCGCATCACCGCCGACCACGTCAAGGAACTGGCCAACCTCCACGGGGACAACGTCCTCGTCCCGCAGGGCGAAGAGGGCACGCCGTGGGTCATCTCCACCCAGAACCAGCACTACCGGGGCGCTCATACCGTCATCGCCACCAGCGAGCAGGTCACGGACCTGGCCCTTGACGCCGACTTCGACGAGGACGGCGACCTGACCGACGAGGCGGCCGAGCGCATCGCCCGCAAGCTCAGTGAGACCCCCCGCGAGGAGGCCAGGGGGTACGCCCGGGGCATGGCCCAGCACGACGACGGCACCCGCCGCATGGCCGAGGGCACCGCCCGCTCGATCCTGGGCAAGGTCACCGCCGCGCGGGACGAGCTGAAGGCGTGGGAGGGCGAACACCGCAACGTAGCCGACTGGCGCGTCAACGATGCCCTTGAGGGACTGAGCAAGGCCCGCAGGGCGCTGGACTACCTCCTCGCCGACACCGACCCCGAGGGCGACGCCGCCCGCGCCTCGATGCGCGCCGCCTTCGGGGAGTAGACCCCCGGCGGGCCGCCGGACCCCGCCCGGCGGCCCGCTAGACAGCGCACTGATCAGTGCGCTAGGTTTGCCCCACGCCAAGCAGAACCGCCACACGAGGAGCCCGCAATGCGCGTCACCGCAGCCAAGATCCGCCAGGCCACCGCCCACATCGAGGAGGCCACCGGAGGCGGGTACAAGAGCCTGACCGGCGGCAGCAACACCGGCCGCACCGGCACCACCTTCTCCGCCAACTTCGAGACGCGGATCTTCGACAGCGCCCGGGGCGAGAACCGCCAGGCCCTCGCCTTCTTCCTCGGCGTGATGCAGGAGTTCGGCATCCTGACCGACGAGTGGGCCGAGGTGCGCGCTGACCTGGCCATCGGCTTCGCCGACACGCAGACCTGGTTCGAGCGCGGGCAGTACGACGCCCAGAAGCAGAAGACCGTGATCGCCCGTAAGGCCCGCGCCGCCGCCGAGGCCGACAAGGAGGCCATCCGCGACAAGGCCCGGCCGATCGAGGAGCGCCGCGCCGCCTTCCGCCGCCACAACCGCCGTACCGGGTCCGCCGCGCCGCGCTCCGTCGAGTCCAGCAGCCAGGATCTGGACGACGAGACCGGCTACAACGGCACGAACTGGCCGACCCACACCATCGACGTGTGGATCAACAACGACCACAAGGTCTACGAGGACGCCGTGAACCACTCCCGGGTCAGCGCCGACTCCCTGCGCGACTACGTCGAAAAGGTTCTGTTCGACCTGTACGCGCTGCCGGTCGACGTGCGCAAGCGCCTCACCCAGACCGACGCCCACGGACACGCCAACGTCCGCTCCAGCCTTGCCCGCGAGGACGACGCCACCGACCCGCGCGAGGCGTTCACCCGGGTCGACTGGGAGTACGTTCGCTCTTCCCTCCTCGGCGAGTAGCACCACCGCCCCGGCCCCGTTCACACCGGCGGGGTCGGCCGCAGGCCGGTTCGATCCCTGCTCTGAATAAGACCGAACAATGTGAAGGCAATGAAGGGAAATCAAATGCCGGAACAAACTACGAGTTGCCGTTCAGAAGACGGAAAGACCGTCGGCGGTATTGACGCGATCATTGCCATGGTCCGATTCCTCGTGGACCGGGACATGAGTTCGGAGGAGGTGCAGCACGCATTGGCGGACCTCTTCGAAGATAGCGACTTTGCGAAGATCCAGGCTGCGAGAACGTTTTTCAGCCCGCCGGACGAGTAGCACAACCGCCCCGGCCCCGCCGACACCGGCGGGGCACTGGACCGAGGCAGGTTCGAAGCCTGCCCGGGGCACTCCACCACCCGCCACGACCACAAGGGGAACCCACCGTATGGACAGCGACCGCGACGCCCGCGACCGCGCCGGACAGCTCGCACAGGAAATCTGGCTCGGCATCTGGCCGCACACCGACACGCCGAAGCGCCCCCACGTCGGACACCTCGACTCGGACATGCCCGCCCCGGAGTACCGCCTGACCCCCTTGCAGCACATCGAGGAGGCCAAGCCGGGAGACCTGCTGTGGGTGATGGACCTGGACGGCCGCGACGTCCGCCGGGAGCGCACCCTGAGCACCCACACCGCCCGCGAGGCGGTGCAGCTGGGCACGCTGGCCCGGGTCGAGTCGACCACGGCGAAGATGATCAAGGTCCATGACATCCTCGTGCGCCCGCAGGGCGGATACGGCGGCGCCAACCTTGACGCCCTCGGTGACCCGGCCCCGGGCGCCTACGTCGTCAGCATGCGGTTCGACACCGCCGGGCGCCTGTATGCCCGCCTCGGCACCGTCGAGGAGATCCGCGAGCGCCTGGCCGCCCACCCCCGCTACGCGGAGTGGCAGGAGGCGTACGCCGCCGCCGTGGTGGAGCACGAGGCAGCCGAGGCGCGCGGCAAGGCCGAACGGGACAGGAGGCAGGCCCGTCGCGCTGTCCTGACGGCTGCGATCGAAACCGTCAACTCGATCGCCGGTGAGGAACTGGTGAAGCTGGATTCCCCCTGGGGTGAGCAGGACACCGCCAGGCCCGCGAACGAGTGGCTTGCCGAGGGCAACCACCTGAACACCTACCTCGCCGGGCTCGGCGCCTCGGGGAAGTTCGACACCCGGGGGCGACTGGAGATCGGGAAGGCACTGGAGACGCTCGACCTGACCCCCGCCGGACGGGAACGCGCCGCCCGCGCCAAGGGGGCCGCCCAGAAGGAGGCGGCCCGGCTGATCGCCGAGAAGGAGCGGCGCAGGCGCGACGAGAGCGCCCGGGAGCACGCAGACGCCGTCTGGAGCGACCTGTGCAACGAGGGCCCCGGGGCCGCGCTGCGGGTCGCCCCCGTCTTCCCCGCTGGCAGGAGCGACGTGTACCGGCCGCCGGTGGCGCTCCTCTTCCACCACCTCAGCCGTGACGTCAACCTCGGCCTGACGGACTCTGGCACCTACCGGGCTGCTGTTCTCACCGGCCCGAACTCTGGGCAGGCGTGGGAGGGCGACACCGCCGAGGACGCCGTCAAGGCCATGTGCGGGGCGCTGTACGGCACGTCGTGCGAGCACGGCTACACCACCGGCCAGGACTCGTGTCCCGGCTGCGACGCGACCGCCGGAGACTTCGAGGGCATCCACCCCTCCCGGGGCGCCATGCCCGGTCCCACGCCCACCCTGACCCGTGCGACCGAGGGAGAGAAGTGAGCAAGCCCAAGACCGATACGGAGATCGTCGCCGCGTTCGAGGAGGCCGCCGCCGCAGCCCTCGCCGAGGTCCAGAAGGCGCGCAAAGCGCTGGCGGGCGCGGTGGAGTACAGCGGCGAGGCGGCTGACCGGGCGTACGGCATGCTGCTGTACGCCGAGGGGTTCGCCGTGTGGTTCGAGGAGCGCTCGATCAACCCGGACGGCACCCTTGCGCGCCACGAGGGGGAGGAGGACGACGACATGGCGAGGCACCTGCGCCGTGGTCGCCGCAACATGATCCGGCGCATGCTGGTCACGCCCGAGCACCCGTTCGAAGGAATCGCCGGAATCCGTCAGCGCTACAGGCGCGAGGGCGTAAAGCGCTTCCTGGCCGCCACCTCGTTCGTCGCCGCTGAGGGGGAGCTGTGAGCGTCCGGCAGTCCTACCCGAGCCCGGGACTCGCCCCCGACTTCCATTGGGACCTCCAGGGGCGCGCCCAGTTTCGGCACAAGGGCTTCACCGTGCGTGTTCTGATCCGTCCGGCCACGGACGACGACGGGGTGTACTACCTCGGCACCGAGCCCGGCGCGAATGACGTCGTCCTCGTCGGCACGGTCGACCTGGACCACGTGGAGGTGGCGAGCGTCGGGCACGGCGCCGACTTCACCAATCCGTACCAGATGAACGAGGCTCTCCGGACCGTCCTCGACGACGCCGTCAGCGACGCCCGTACGAACGTCGGCCGCCTGGTCAAGGCCCTGGCCGCCGTCGATGCCCAGCAGGAGAAGGAGGCCAAGCGGTGAGCAGCAGGCAGGCCTACACGGTCGTATCCAACCCGATGCCCGGCCCGCTGCTGGCCGCAATGTCGAGCCTGAAGGGCGCCACCGTCGCCCCCGAGGATGCCTACTCCGACGCCCAGGGGCATCACCTGATCGCCCGTAAGGGCTCGGTTGTCGTGCATGCCACGCTCGCCCTGGACCACTACGCCGACGGCGTCGACTGGGCCGACGGAGACATGGCGTGGGCCGTGACCCGCGACGGCGCACCCGTCGACTGCATCCGCTGGTCCGACGTCGTCACCGTCGTCCGCGAAGCCCCCGAGGAGGCGCCCGTGCCGGTCCAGCAGTGGCCCGCCAAGGGCGACGTGATCACCATGAGCACCGTACCGGGCGTTACACCGCCTCTGTCGTTCACGGGCATCGTGACCTTCACGCCTGCCGACGGATGGCACGAACTGAGTGTGGACTACGCCCCGGAGAGCTTTGACGCTCACGTGAGCCGGTCCAAGTTCCCCGGGGTCTGGACGTGGGAGTACGCCGGTCCGATGGTCGTGGAGGGGGTGACCCCGTGAGCGCGCACCCGCGCCGCCCGAAGCGGCCCAAGCGCCCCCGGTAGGGCGGTGGAAACAGGGGGCTAGCCAACGCACTAACCAGTGCGCTAGGTTGGCCCCCTACCCGCCGAGGAACGAGGACCCCATGAGCGACACCCGAGTGAAGATCAATTTCGACGAGGAGCCGTGCGGACGCTGCAGCGGCACGGGTCAGCACTCGTACAACCAGCGTGACGGACGCGTGTGCTGGGGCTGCAGCGGCCGTAAGGTCCGGCTGTCGCCCCTGGGTAAGCGGGCCGCCGACGCCTACGAAAAGGCGCTGCATGCCTCCGCTGGCGTCGTCAAGGTGCAGGACCTCGCGCCCGGCATGATCATCCTGTCGCGCGCCCAGGGTGGCGTCACGGGCAACCGGCCCTGGGACCACCCTGCCGAGTGGCGCACCGTGGCCGAGGTCACCGTGAGTGCGCACACCTTCAGCGGCTGGGGAGTGCACGACGGGCTCCGGGTTGACGTGGACGGCGTGACCGCAGAGATCGTCTTTGAGGGCGGGAAGACGTGGCGCGCGGAGTCCTCGGAAGATGAGACGTTCTGGCACAAGAGCGCCATGCGTACCATCTACACGGAACGCCACTTCCACATCCGCAGCGAAGAGGCCCGCGCCGCCCGCGACGAGGTGCGCCGTGCCATCGCGAAGCGCTTCAAGGGCGCATGGCTGGACGGCGAGGAGCCCCCGGTGAAGACCCCCCGGCTGCGCAAGAGCGCCGACATGCCCAAGGCCGAGGAGGCCGCGCGCCCGCTCCCCTCGAACCGCTTCGGGGGCAAGTGCCGCTCGTGCGGCGCATGGGTGGAGGCCGAGGCCGGTCACCGGCTCAAGATCGAGGGCGCGTGGAAGGTCGAGCACAAGCCGGGCGAGTGCGCCCAGGAGGCCCCGGCCGCCCCCGCCGAGGCCCCGGCCGCCGACGGCACCCCGCACGTCCTGATCACCCGTGCCCGGCTGTATCCGGAGGTCGCCCGGCCCGGTCCGGCGTGGGTGTGGTCGTACAACTACCACGTGGACGGCGGGCCTGTGTGCCAGTACGGGCCGGGCCTGGACTCCCTGCGCAGCAGGCTGCGCCAGAAGTTCGGCAGTGACGTCCGGATCACCGAGGAGTGGAAGCGCCAGGAGCGCCCCGCCCCGGCCGCCCCTGCGACCGACGAGGGTATCTACCGCCACGGCGGCGCCGACGGGACCCTCTACAGGGTGCGGCGCGGCCCGAGCGGTTACCTGTACGCCCACACGATCACCTGGGACGCCGAGCGCCAGAAGGTGACGTTCGCCAAGGCGCCCGGCATGGCCCGGCGACTGTCGGCGGCCGAGCGGCTCGGCCTCGCCGAGGTCGAACGGATCAGCGCACTGTGGGACTCGTGCGCGCTCTGCGGGGCGGAGATGACCGTATCCAAGGGCATCGGCCCCATTTGCCGTAAGCGCGTCTAACAGCCCCACCACGAGCGGCCCCGGGGCACCCCCGGGGCCGCTCCGGCATGTTCGGAAACTGCCTCTCCTCGCCGGTAGACAGCGCACTGACCAGTGCGCTAGGTTTGCCCCCTACCCGCCAAGTAGACCGAACCGAGGAGCACCACATGCCCGCCACCTCCCGCCTGTCGGACCCCATGATCCGCGCCCTCCTGGGGGCGCTGTGCCACAAGAACAGCGACGGCCGTTACTGCGTGTTCGCCCCGCAGCCCACCATCCGCGCCCTGATCGGGCGAGGCAAGGCCGGACGGGAAGAGTTCACCGGCCGCGAGAGCGGTGCCCTGCTCGTGCGCTACCACCTCACCGAGGAGGGTGTCACCTACCTGCGGGAGGCCCTGACGTTCGTCCTCGGCAAGCGCGGCGAGGACCGTGACGCGGTCTGGACGGAATGGTTCGCCGCCGACCGCAGCCACGTGTGGGCCCTGATCGACTTCCTGGGCCTCACCGGCGACACGTACAAGGTCGTCACCACCACGCCCCACGAGCGCAAGGCGCTTCACGAGACCCTCAGCCGCGCGGACGCCTGGGAGCGCATGAGCGACGCCCTGCGCAACGGACAGCGCATCACCATCGACGGCCGGTCCATGACCGTGCACACCAAGCTCGGCGCCCGCTGGACGTTCACCGCCCAGGACGTTCCCACGGTCGAGGTGGACGACGTCCAGCACCGCATGTACGTCGGCGTCCTCCGCGACGACGCGAAAGACATGGGCCTCTGCGGTCCGGACAACGTCCGCGCCGCCATCGTCAACGGCTGGACCGACGGCCACCGCGCCGAGCGCCAGGAGGACGGCACGGTGGCCGTGGGCTACTCCTGGTTCGTCCCGCAGCGCCCCGTCCCGTGGGTGGAGTCCGGAGAGATGCTCACGGACGCGGGCGGCGTCGGCGGAGACATTCAGATCGGCAACGCGGCCGAGCGCCGGTTCACTCACACCACGCTGCCCGGCCGCGTAGTCGACGTCACCGCCTGCCCGATCAAGGGCGACGGCTCCACCTCCATGCCCGCCGAGGACGCACCGATCTATCTTCAGCAGCAGGTTCACACGACCATCTGCCGTGACGTTGAGGACCCGGGCGGCACCGAGGAATTCGCCGATATCACGTACCCCGACCTGCCCGAGGCGTACAGCGGTACCTACGCCACGGTGACCGACGCAGAGGCCGCCGCCCGCCGACTGGTCGCCAGCACGACCCCGGAGCACATCGGATGGGACGGAGTCCCCGACTACCCCACCGAAACCTGGTGCGCCGAGCGCGCGGCCGAGCTGCTCGGCGCGGGTCGCTACTGGGTGAAGCACTTCCGCATGTTCGGCCAGGTCCCGCGCACCGAGCCGGTCAACCGCACGGCCGCGCTCGAACTGATCACGTGGGCGATGCGTCACGGCGGCTGGCAGTGCTACCGCGCAGACACGGGCGGAGTGAACCTGGAGAGCCCCACGGGTGAGTCCTCGTACTGGCTGGAGCCGCTCGCCGAGGACTGCGACACGCACGCCGGTGAGCCCGCCGACAGCTGTGAGACGTGCGCAGAGGACGCCCAGGAGGCGGCTCAACTCGTCGACGAGGCAAGGAAGGACGCCGAGGAGGGCGGGGCCACCGCCGAGGCAGGCCGCCGCGTCCTCTCTGACGCCGGGGTCGAGGAGGACTCTGCCATGGTGGCCCGCCGCGCCACCGAGGAGGCCGGACCCGCCCCCGTGGACGAGGAGGTCACCCCCGCCCCGCACACGGTCTATCTGATCGCGCTCGTCGAGCCGATCACCGGCTACAGCATGGTGGGCGAACGGGTGCGCGCCGAATACGTGCGCGAGGACATCCGTACCTCCGCCCGCTCCGGGGTCCATGCCGTCCGTGTCGGCACCGAGGGCATGATTCGTGTCGGGTCGCTGCTGTTCATCCCCCAGGGGCTCGCCGCCTAGGGCTGCACCATGACGTCATGACGTCGCTACGGGGGCGGGGAGGAGACTCTCCGCCCCCGTCGGCGTGCCCAAACACGCTGGTCAGAAGAGATCCGCCCCCGCCCCTTCACAGCGCACTGATTAGTGCGCTAGGGTCGGCAACCTACCCGCCAAGTAGACGACCCGAGGAGCGCACGATGGGCGAGACCCCGCAGACCGGAATCAAGACCGCAGACGGCATGATCGAAAAGGCCGTGCGGCTCGGCCTCACCGTGGCCGTGTCGGCCAAAGAGGGTGAGCACTCCACCACGGTCACGGTGGAGTTCGGCATGACCGTGCCGGAGAGCGCCGAGGGGACCTTGCTCGGCCAGCACATCGCGGCCGACACGCTGTCCGTCACCTGGCTCCGCCCCACTCGCAAGGGCGCCCGCTGGAGCATGCTCACCGCCGTGCGGTGGGAGTTCGCCAGTCACCGGAAGATCAGGCGCGTGCGTGACCTGGAATGCGTGCTCGACAGCATGGGCCGCGAGGTGGCCCGCCGCGCCGCCCGCGAGGAGGCCGAGAAGCGCTCGGCCGCCGAGGAGGCGGCCCCCGCGTTCGAGGGCGCCCCCGCGCGTACCTTCGACGGCTGCGGGTGCCGCTCGTGCCAGACCGGCCGGGGCAACTGCCTCAAGATCACCGGGGCGACGTACTACGTCCTGGTCGCCGGGATCAAAGAGACGGGCCCGTACAACTCCCACCGTGACGCGGTCGAGGGAGGGCGGCGCCACGGCGGCCGGATCGAGGAGCGCCACGTGATCACCGAGGCCGCCCCCGCCGCCGAGTCGCCGGAGCCCAAGATCATCCCCGAGGTGCCGGTGAGCGAGACCCCGCGCACCATGGGGCACGCGATCGACTTCCTGAACCGCTTGAAGGTGGGCGACCGTGTCCGCGTCACCCGAGAGGGGCGCACGGCCGATCTCACGGTGTCCATGGGCCCGCGCCGCTCCGACGGGGCGTACGGCTCGCCGGAGTCCACCAGGGTCACCGTGTCGTACGGTGTGGGCCGCTACTCGTACGAGGTGGAGGCCGGTCACCTGTTCGCCCAGAAGGGCGACAAGGGCAGCATGACCATGGGCGGCACGCGCATGATGCGCCTGCCCGCCGAGGAGGCCGCCCCCGTCGCCGAGGAGGAGGGACCCCGTACGCCCGTGGAAGCCGGACGCGTCCAGCTGAGCGCGCTCGCCGAGAAGTGGAGCGCCGCCGTTGACGCCGAGTGCGCCCGGTTCACCGGCCAGGCGCAGGAAGTCGCCGAGACCCGGGGTGAGAGCCAGTGCCCCAAGTGCGGGCGTGAGCTTCGCACGTGGCCGCTGGACCGTGGACCGGTCTGCGCCCCGAAGAGGTGGGCCTACTGCATCCGCCCGGTTGCCGAGTCGCAGGGAGTCGCTGCGACTCAGGATGTCCCGAGCGCCCCGGCGGGCGTGGAGTCGCTGAATCTCGCCGACGAGGAGGCCGCCATGCGCAGCGCACAGAGCATCGTTCCCCAGGGGGAGACGCTCACGGTCCGCACGGTCAAGGGTGAGGACGATCGCACCGAGAACACGGACCGCGACGACGCGGTGGGCCGGGTCGCCATGTTCGTGAGGGCCGGGGCACGCTGCACGGCCACTGACGGGACCCTGGTGTGCGCATGGCAGGGAGAGACCCTCACGGTCTCCCTGACCGCGTAGAGGGGCACCGGGGGGCGGCACGGGGGCAGTACGGGGCGGGGGAGGGATACCCGCCCCGTGGCGTCTGTGCACGTATGGGCTGATACGGACATACCTCCCTACCCTGGAGTTGGGGCAGCACGAGGGTTCACAGCGCACTGGTCAGTGCGCTAGGGTCGCCTTCCTGCCCGCCAAGCACGAGACACCACGAGGAGCGACAGATGAGCATCACCATCTGCAACGGCAAGCACGTCGAGGGGTACGACGTCAACGACGTCAGCAGCAACAGCCCCGAGGCCACGGCGCGCCACATCGCCGAGTGCCACGAGATCACGTTCACCGGTGCCGTGCTGAGGCTGCGTGAGATGAACGGGCCCAACGACTCGGACTTCTACGCGCTGGTGTGGGACGAGGAGCGGCAGGCGACGCGGGAGATCGAGTACGGGACGACGCGGGGGTGGGCGTACCACAACGGCGCGATCATCGATGCGACGCGGGAGGTGCTCGAAAAGGCCGTGGCGTACATGACGACCGTGCGGTTCGCCGAGTGGGTGGCCGAGCACAAGGCCACGGTGCGCATGGGGTACGTGGCGCGTGCGGTCGAGGGTGGCGTCACGGTGGAGGGTGTCATCGCGTGGGAGGGCTACGAGAAGCCGCGTAGCCAGTGGGCGGCGCGGTACGGGACGCGGACCAAGCGCTACGGGATCAGGGTGGAGGGGCGTCGGGGGCTGGTGTTCCGCAACGCGGACGCGGATGACTTCAGCTTCGACGTGGAGCCGGTGAGCGCCGAGGACATGGTGTCGTGGCGTGCCCGGTGCGAGGCGAACGTGCGGGCGGAGCTGTCGCAGGCGTTCGCGCTGGCGGACAAGCGTGAGCCGCTGGTGGACCCGTTCGCGCCGGGGACCGTGGTGGACGCCCGGGAGGCGGACGAGGACGGGATGCGGCTGTACGCGGTGGGTGAGGCGTTCGCTGATGACGAGTGGGCGCGGGGCGTGGCTGCGGCTGTGGTGGACGAGTCGGCGGTGGAGTACCGGGTTATGGGCAGTCGGGCCGACCTGTCGTTGATGCCGGACCGTGTGGCCACGGTGTTCCGGGTGCTGGCCACGGTGGCGCGGTGGGCGGATGGGGAGGGGACGCGCATCCTGCACAACGGTGCGGGGACGGTACGGATCGAGCGGGAGGACGGGGCGCGGCTGGTGCTGGAGCCGGTGAGGGGGGTGGGGCTGTTGGCGGGCTGATACCGGGTAGGGAGTGCGGCTGCGGATTTCGTTGTCTGGCCCTAGGGGGCGAGCGACGGATTTCGTGGCCGCACTCTGCGTTTGCTGCGGATTTCGTTGTTCGGGGGGTTCAGGGGCTCCCTGGAGTAGACAGCGCACTGACCAGTGCGCTAGGTTCGGCCACCTACCCGCCAGGACGCACCGAGCACGAGGAGCCCGAAATGGCCCGCACCGCGATCATCGAGATCACCCGCAAGCCGACCCCCCGCATGGTCGAGGCGCTGCGCACGGGGGCCGCCGACAAGCGCGGCATCATCGATGTGGGCGCCGACAAGCGCACCCACGAGGGGCTCGTCGGGCGCGGCATGGCCGACTGGAAACAGCGGCAGGACCTGGGAGCGAGCGTGTGGGGTGCGGCCTACTGCGTGATCACCAGGGCGGGGCGCGCCTACCTGGCCAAGCTGGACGCCCCGGCGCCGGTGAGCGTGAAGGTGACCGTGGACGCCCCGGTCCCCGCCTTCACCGCCCCCGTGGACCCCGCGCCGTGGGCCGTCAAGGGCGCGAGGATCTCCGTGCCCGCCGGTAAGGCCACGGTCACCGGGCGCCCCCACAGTGTCCGCTACATCGAGTTCGCCTTGGACGGCACCGGGGAGGCGCTCCAGATCACCGCCGACTCCCCGCACCTCGCCCCGCTGTGCATCCGGTGCGACACCGTGGGCGACGACACCATGCCCCACCGCGAGACTGAGAACGGCCACCTGTGCGGCTACTGCGCCGCTGCCATCGATGACGAGGAGAGCACCGTGCCCGAGACCCCCCAGACCCCCGCCGCGCCCCGTGAGGGTGTGACCCGTGGCAACGGCGGTACGGATGAGTACGGGTACCCCGACCGCATCCCCACCCTGTTCGTCGGCGAGGAGCGCTACCGGCTGGCGCCGTTCGCCCCGGCTGGTGTCCACGCCGACGGGGGCACGGTGTCGGCGTACAACGCGCACACCGGTGATCGGCGCACCGAGAGCTACGCCACGGGGTCGCTTGCCGGTAAGAGCGGGGACATGCCGGTTGCGTGGCGTGTGGACGGCTACGAGTGGGAGCGCGTGAACGGTTTCATGATCCGCACCGAGGACCGGGGGCACGGCATCATCGCCGTGTACGTCAAGGGGAGCGCCAACGACGTCAACGGTGCGGACCGGGCGGGTGTCGCCTACGCCCGCAAGAATCTGACGTTCGCCCCGGGGATGCCGGGCCCGTCCATGAGCAGCGCGGGGGGCGGGGAGTTCGCGGACGCGGGCGCTACCTACATCGCTCAGATGGTGTTCACCACCATGCCGCTCGCTGCCCGCCAGGACTAGCCCACGGGGGCGCTGAGCCCCTGTACGGCGCCCGGGGGACCGATTCTCCCCCGGGCGCCCCCTGAAAGCCCCGCAACGCCCCGTACAGCCTGTTGGAGGACATGATGAGCAGCATCCCCACCCCCGCCGACCGTGAGCGTCACATGGCGGCCCTGGTGGCCCTGATCGATCAGGTGGCGCCCGGGTGGACCGTGCACCACACGAGCCAGGAGGCGAACGAGGGGGGCGGCACGGCGGTCGTCGACCACGTGTCCGCCCACCTGTACGGCGGGGGCCCGGGGTACACCAGCAAGCAGGGCAAGCGGTCGTCCTACCACGTGTGGCCGACCGAGGGCGCCGATTTCGAGGTGGACGGCCTGACGCTGCGGGTCTACAACCCGTCGCACGCCTACGTGAACGGACGCCGGGCGCTCACCCACGAGTTCCGCTACGCCCCGCCCGCCGGAGCCTGAGAGCCCCGCCGCAGCCCGGTTCGTCCAGGGGGCTAGCCAGCGCACTACTCAGTGCGCTAGGTTGGCCCCCTGCCCGTTGATAGAAGGAGCCCCCGATGACCACCACCGCCCCCAAGACCCTCCGCAAGAGCGACGTATCGCGCATGGTCGGCCGCATCCTCGGCAAGGACAAGCGCAGCGCCGCCCGGGGATGGGACGTCATCGACACCGGCTCCGAAATCCTGGTCACCCTCAACCACTTCAGCGACGACGACGACCGCGCCGCCTACGACAAGCTCACCGCCGCGTACGGCGCCCGCTACACCCTCCACTACACCGCCGACCTCGGTGACTACTCCTGGCTCGACGACGATTACAACTACTGCGCCGTGGTCTCGCTGCACCCCCTCGAAAAGGAGTCCCCCGTGCCCGCCGACACCCACACCGTGAACGTGCCCCTTCCCGTCGCCGCTTTCTGGGACGCACACACCGAGGACCTCCACACCGAGCGCGACGCCGCCACCCGCGACGCCGTCGCCGCCTACCGGACCGGCACCACGGCCCCCCACGGGCGCGGCGCCGTCTACCGCTTCACCACCACCCCCACCATCGCCCGCATCTTCCTGGCCCTCCTCGCCTCGTACACGGACACCGAATTCGACTCCGACAACGCCGACACCAAGGGCGCGACCGCCGCCCTGCGCTTCCTGGCCCGCGAGGAGGCAAAGGGACTCACCCCCCACATCCCCGACGGCTACCGCATGATCAACGACGCCGACCAGGCCACCCTGGAAGCCGACATCCGCGCCGCCCAGGAGCGCACCGCCACCGCCGCCGCCCGCACGGCCGACAACGACACCCACCGCGCCGCCTGGAAGAGCCTCACCCCCGCCGAGCGCACCACCCGCACCCACACGCTCCTGAACGCCGCGTGCGCCGTGTTCGGCCTCCAGCGCGCCGACACCCGCTCCTGGTTCGCCCTGAGCGGCGTCAACTTCACCTCCCCCGACGGCCGCCTCTACGCCGAGGTGGCCCGCCTCACCGACACCACCGCCCCCGCCACCCTCGACACTGCCCGCACCGCCCTGGAAGCCGCAGGATGGACCGTCACCGCCCACGACGGCAGTTTCTATGCCACCCCCGCCGACGACGCCCCCCAGGACGCCCAGGGGCCCCAGGAAGCCGCCACGGCCCCCGCGTTCACCGACTGGGAGCGCGACTTGCTCGCCGCCGCCGACACCCTGCCCGACACCGCCTCGCTCGCCGCCGCCCGCCTCCTGGAGGGACTCACCGTCGACCACGGCCGCCGCGTCGTCACGGTCGGTGGCCACGACGTGCTCCCCGACGGCACGGTCACCCTCACGCTCGCCCACCCGGGCGGCGCCACCTACACCGCCCCCCTCGACGAGGTGGCCGTGACCGACGCCGACCACGACACCTTCGCCCGCCGCGTCAAGGGCTACTCCGCCGCCTGACGGCCCCCAGGAGCGCCGGGGCCGACCACACCGGCCCCGGCGCCCACCCCGACCCTGACAGCCCCGCACAGACCTCAGGAGCGCCCACCATGCCCGACCCCCTCGCCGAGTTCGCCGCGCACGACGGCTTCACCCTCCGCGCGCTGCTCCTCGCCGCCGCCGGGACCGCCACCGAGGAGCCCGACCCCGCCGACCGCGCCGCCGCACACGACATGCTCACCCGGTTCCAGGGCAACGCCGTCCCCCGCCTCACCGCCGACGACCGCGCCGCCTACCGCCGCGTAGTCGACCTGGCCGCCGACTACGAGCGCGGCAACCTGGACGCCGCCGACATGCCCGACGAGCCCACCGACGACGAGCGCCTTGCCGCAGCCCTCGCCCGCTGGCCCGAAGCGCTCCACCACGCCCTCGACCACCTCACCGCCTAGGCGCCCGCCAGCGCCCCGCTGCGCCCCGATCCCAACCCGGACGGGGCGCAGCACCCCCACCCCGCCCGCCCGCCCGCCCGCACAGACCCCCGGAGCCTCCCGTGAGCATCACCACCGTCCGCCCCGACGCCGCCGCCCTGTTCGGCTACCCCAAGACCGGCTCCCGGTGGGGCACCGGACCCACCGCCGCCCGCGTCACCGCCCGCCGCCCCGACGCCATCACCCTCACCGGCCGCGACGGCACCCACACCCTGACCTACCTCCAGTTCGCCGCCCGCTACCTCTGACCACCCCCAGGGGCGCCCCTGCACGGCCACCCACGGCCCCAGGAGCGCCCCGGAGGGGTGCAGCCACCCCCAAGGGCGCGGAGCGCCACAGCACCCCACCGCCGCGTAGCGGAGGAGCGCCGAGCCCACGGAGTGGGCCGCGCGCACAGAGACACCCGACCACCCACGCCCAGGAGCGCGCGCATGCGGTACACCAGCACCACCTACACCCCCGCCGACGGCACGACCACCACCGACTACGCCGAGGAAACCGCCGCCCTCCTGATCACCCGCGCACTGGGGGAAGGCTTCACCCTCACCGCCGACGCCGACACCGCCGCCATCACCCTCACCCGCTCCCTGCGCACCGTCACTCTCGCCCCCGCCGAGCCGCTCCCCTCCTGGACCACCGCTCAGCGCCGCGAGGTGCTCACGCTGGCAGTCAGCGACGAGCCCCTCGTGTGGAAGTGGGGGAACAGCAACACGCCCCGCCTCGCCGACGGCGCCCGCTGGCTCGCCGCGTCCACCACCAGGGCGCTCATGAGCGGCGGCTACCTCGCCCTTTCGAACGGCAACGGCACGCCCGCCCGCCTGTCCCTCCTCGCCTACCTCATGATCGGCACCCGGCCCAGCACCCGGCCCAAGCCCGTCCGTGACGAGGCCCTCACCGCCGTCCTGCGCAACGTCTACGCCCCCGCCCGCACCCTCGCCCACCACTGACCCACGGAGCGCCCCATGACCGACACCGTCACCACCGTGCCCGCCACGCCCGCCGAGGCCCTCGCCGAGGTGCTGACCATGTACGCCGACGCCCCCGACGACCGCATCATGATCGAATCCACCATCGGCATCCACGGCCCCGGCGTGCGCACCGGCCTGACCATGGGCGACCTGCGCGCCCTCGCCGCCCAGCACACCCCCGCCACGTTCGCCCCCACCCTCCGCACCGAGGGCGCCTTCCACCTCGTCGCCCGTGTCACCGTCCACGCCGACGGAGAGATGAGCACCGACCTCGACGAGAGCAAGGTGTCCAGCAGCATCACCGGCGCCGTCGACCGCATGCCGTCCGGCCTGCGCGGCGCCGAGGTGTTCGCCGTCTGGGACTTTGAGCAGCGCCCCAACCCCGCCGAGGCCGCCGACGCCGCCCGCCAGGAGCGCCCCGCCCGCATCCTCGTCCACGTCGGCAACGGCATCCTCAAGCAGCTCACCGACACCTACCGGCTCGACCTGGAAGTCACCGAGAGCTGACCCCGCCACCGCCCCCAGGAGCGCCCCGCAGCCCCGCACGGGGACCGGGGCGCTCCCCACCGCCCGACGACCACCCACGCCCCGCCAGGAGCCCGCCATGGCCCGCCGCAAGAAGCCCGTCCCGACCTACAGCGTCCACCCCACAGACGTCCACGACCGCCCCGCCTGGGAGCTGGTGCGCACCCGGGGCAGAACCAGCGCGACCAACAGCAGCGTGATCACCGAGTACACCGACCGGACCGCCGCCGACATCGTGGCCGCCGCCATGAACGCTGCCGCCCCGCACGAGGACTGAGCCATGACCGACTCGAAGCGCTACACCACCCGCCGCGACCCCGGCCACCCCGGCTGGTACCGCGTCTACGACCGTGAGGGGAAGCTCCGCGCGTTCGCCGAGCGCCGCCCGTCCTGGTGGCACCTCTACTGGGCCAGCGACGCGCAGCCCAACCCGCACGGGGCGCCCACCCGGTACGAGACCCTCCACGACGGGGCCGACACGTACACCCACCCCGCCCGTACCCAAGGGAACTGACCCATGGCCGACCAGCCCGCCCCCCAGCACCTCGCCGACGCGCCCGACGCGCCCGTCCGCATCCTGACCGACGCGGGATGGGAGACGCTGCCCGTGCCGGGCGAGCGCATCCTGGCCCCCGCCGACTACCTCGACGCCTACCGCGCCGAGCCGCGCCCCGACGGCATGCCCGAGGTCCTCGACGCCCTGCTGCGGGACGCCGAGACCAGCGGGGAGGGAACCGGCCGTCACGCCGACCTCCACGTCCCCGCCGAGCACCTGCCCGCGCTCGCCGCCACCGCCTACGACCAGTTCATGACCTGGGGCGACATCCTGAAACACCACCGCGCCACCATGACCCGAGAGCAGCGCGAGAGCACGGCCGCCGCCGCCCGTGCCGCGTTCATCGTCCACCACCAGGCCAAGCGCCCCGGTATCCGCATGCGCCCCCTGGAGCAGCCCCTGACCCCCGACGCCTGACACCATGACCGACACCTGACAACCCGCCACCAGGGAGCAACCCGCCATGCCCCAGCCGCCCGCCGCCGAGTGCAGCGCCACCGCCACACTGCACGGCGCCGTCCAGACCTGCGCCAAGAGCCCCGAGCACACCGACAGCACCGACCCGGGCCGCCGCACCCACCACGACACCGAGACCGGCGCCCGCTGGCCCTCCCGCCCCGGCGACGCCGACCCGCTCGCCGGGTTCGTCCGCTACACCGCCCGACAGGAGTTCTGACCCATGCCCGCTCGCAACCGCCCCGTGCGCGACCCCGCCGCCCTGGAGAGCACCGCCAAGGCCCTCCAGGACGCCGCTGCCCGCCTCCTTGCCCAGGGCGTGCCCCTGGAAGACGTCACCGCGCTGGCCGAGGCCGCACGGGCCCACGCTGCCGAGCGCGCCGCCGAGACCGTCGCCCAGCTCGGCCGCAGCATCGGAGTGCACTCTCCCTCGCTCCTGTCCACCAAGCCCATCGACGTCGTCCGCACTGCCCCGCTGCCCCTCCTCGCCGACGCCCCGCAGGAGAGCTGACCCATGCCCGCCTTCACCGCACCCGCCACGCTGGAGACCGAGACCGCCCGCCTGCGCCGCCTCGCCCACCGCCTGATCGGCCAGGGCGCCGACGAGGAGGACCTGATGGACCTCCTCCAGGCGACCCGCGACCACTACGCCCGGTACGCCCTCGACGTGACGGCCCGCACCGGCACCGCCACGGCGAGCCCCGACCTGCACCGGGGCGTCATGCTCGCCGCCGACCTGGCCCGCCTCGTGGTGTTCGAGCTGAACCCCGCGCCCGACCCGGCCGAGCCCCGCGAGTACCTGTTCTGCGGCGCCACCATCGACCCGCCCGACGGACCCACGTACACCTGCAACCGCCGCGTCGCCCACCGGGGCACGCCCTGCGGCCCCGACATGGACAAGGACTGACCCATGACCGACGCCGCCGTCCAGATCACGATTGCCCGCGACGTACTGGGAGTCGACGTCACGCTGCGCGAGGTCGAACGGCGTACCCATCAGGGCATGGGACGCTCGGACCTGGTGAGCTATCACGCCTTCCGCGACGGGACGTACATCGGAAGGGTGGACTCCTACTGGATCTTGCGTGAGGACGGGTCGCGCTCGACGAACAAGGAGTTCGCGGGCATCTACCCGGGAGACCGCGACTGGGGCCCCTCGGGCCGCCGTATCGATGTCCTCGCCGACCTGGTCCTGCGCGACCGCGCGCACCAGCAGGAGACGCTGAGCGCCGACCTGGCCCGCATGAAGGGGGAGCGGGACGCGCTGCTCAAGCACCTCGGCGAGCTGCTCTCGTCGATCGATGCCACCTCTGCGGAGATGACCCGCCTGGCCTCCGCACCCACGTACGTCCACGACAAGGACCGGCCATGACTGCCATCACGCTCTCCAAGGACGGCTGTTGGCGCTGCGCCGCCGACAGGGCCAGGGCCGCGCTCGTGGGGGACGGGGTCGCGGACGACACGGCCGCCGTCCGCGCCGTCCTGTCGGCCGACGGCGCGCTCCCTGCGGGCCTGTACCGGGTCACCGGCCCTATCGACATCACCAGCCGCGAGTGATCATCTGGGGGCCGGGTTCCACCGCCCGGCCCCCACGCCGCCCCTGCAAGGAGAACGACTTGACCGCCACCTCTGCTGAGCTGATCCGTATGGCCCGCCGCGCGCTGACCGTCGGGGAGATCGCCGCTGCAGCCCACATGCGCGCCGCCACGGTGCGCCGCCGCCTGCGCATCCTGGGCGTGCGGCCGGTCGACGGCCGCGCCCTGCGCCGCCCGGCCGCCGGAACGCTTCCTCGACCGGCCGGGGACCTGCCTCCGGCCGTCCGTGCGCTGCGGGAGGCCTCGTACTGGCCGGACGTGGTCCGTGACTACGCCGCCGGTGACTCCATGCGGGTCCTCGCCAGACGGTACGGGTGCAACCACATGACCATGAAGCACGCCCTCCACGACGACGAGGACGCGACGGTGCGCAAGGCGACCGAGGGGATCGCCGTGCACGACGACCGGTCCGACCAGGCTTCCGCCATCCTGTACCGGCTTCGCGAGGGCGCGCTGGAGGAGGCCGCCGCGAAGCTGGGCGTGTCCTCGGCGCTGCTGCAGGAGGTCCTCGACGGGCAGGGTCTGCTGCCCCATGACCTCGACGCCGACGAGGAGTTCGGCTTCCCGGAAGATTCCGGGGTCTGACCCCCTCAACCCGTACCCAGCGCACTGATCAGTGCGCTAGAGTGCGAGGGCTTCGCCCATTCATCAAGGAGACCCGCCACCATGACGAACCCGGATCCTTCCGCGCCGCCCACCGGCGAAGAGCGCGAGCCTCGCGAGGACAAGCTGCCCGACTGGGTCCAGCGCAAGCTGGCCCTGCTGCGCCAGCGGCTCGCCGACGAGCGCAGGACCAGCGCTGCCCTGCGCGGCGGCATCGAGGAGACCGACACCTTCATCGGGCACTACGACATCCGCCCCGACCAGCTGCTGGAGCCCGGCTCGGACATCACCTTCGTGCCCGACCTCGCTCGCCCGAACCAGACGATCAACTGCAAGATCGCCGAGGGCAGGCTGATCGTCCACGCGACGAACACCCTGGTCATCCGCCCCACCTACAACAACGGCCTCACCCTCGGACTGGAGAAGTGACCTGTGCCCACCACGGCGACGCCCGTTGAGCGGGCGTCCGCGATCCTCAGCTCTGCCGGGTATGCCCGTGCCGTCACGGACGAGCGCGGCTACACCGTCTCGCCCGGCTGGTCCGTGACGGCAGACGGCGAAGGCAGAGGCGCTTTCGTGCAGGCCGAGCCGGTTGCTCTCACCGAGGAGCAGGGGCGTGCCCTGCAGGCCGCGCCTGATTTCGCCGCGCGTCAGGTGCTGGTCGACGAGCAGGGTGAGGAGCGGGCGCAGTGGGCCAGCGCCCAGCTCGCTGAGTACCGCCGTGCGCTTGAGGTGGAGGGCTGGTACGTACGGCACTTCGCGAGTCGCAGCGCCTGGAACATGGCTCTTGCCGCGTGGCCCGCCAAGGAGCCTGCAGAGAGGGGCAGCTGACCCGCTAGACAACGCACTTGTCAGTGCGCTAGGTTGTGGGCACCCCGCCAGCCCCACCCTCTGTTCCCCGCCATTTTCACGGGCGTTGGGGTCATTTCAGGGACAGCAGACCTAGCTCGGCGCCATGATGGCGCGCAGCAGTATCGATTACCCGCCAAGGAGAACGTTCACCATGAAGGTGACCCGCCACACCGCCCTTTTCGCCGTCGCGCTGACTGCGCTGGCGCTGAGCGCCTGTGCCCCCGAGACCCCGGCCGCCGCGCCGACGAAGACCGTCACGGCCCCCGAGAAGTCGCCGGTGTCCGCCGACCCGGAGCCCGAGCCGACCGACGAGGAGCCGACCGCGTCCGAGCCGGAGTCCGAGGAGGGCGAGTTGCCCGACCTGACGGCCACGAAGACCCTCCAGGAGGCCCAGGACGCCGCGCAGGCGGCCGGGTTCTACGAGCTGGCCCCCGAGGTCGACGGGACCGGCCAGGGGCGTCTGCCGCTGTGGGACCGGGGCTGGGTCGTGTGCTCCCAGGAGCCCGAGCCGGGCGCGTACTCGACCGGTACCACGGTCACGCTGACGGCGGTCAAGCAGGGCGAGTCCTGCTGACCTGAGTCCGACGGCCGCCGTGCCCCGGTGCGGCGGCCCCCTTTTTTCTCCACCTCGACCCGCCACGAGGAGCACCACCCGATGATCCGCCGTCTCGGCGTTGTCTCTGCCGTAACCCTTGCCTGTGCCACGGCCGCCACGAGCGTTTTCCACCTCGTGTTCGGTTCGTTCCTGGGGCCCGCTGAGGGCTCCTCCATCCACTGGGGCTTCACCCGCCTGTTCTTCCTCGGCGCGCTGTTCGTCTTCGCGCCGGGGGCCCTGTCCGCCGAGTTCCTCCGTAAGGACGTGAAGTCATGACGCAGCCTCTGACCATGCAGGACGCCGAGGCGATGGGCGTGCCCGCCTGCTTCTCCCTGGAGTACGCCTTCCACGAGGGCAACGGGACGCTTCCGCCGTACGCGGGGCCCGTCTACCCGGACTTCAACCGTGAGGACGTCGACTACGGCGACCCGGGGGACAACGGGTTCCCGGTCGCCGAGCCGGTGAAGGCCCCGGCGCTGCTGTCCTTCGAGGACCTGGGGATGCCCCCGGGCTTCGCGCCGCACGAGCCGGGGTGCTGGGACTTCCACTCCCCGGCCGTGCTGCCCTGCCCGCCGCCGTTCTGAGTGTCGGCCTGCTCCTGCCCGAAGCCGGGGCCCCGGGATCACACCGGGAGCAGGCGCCATGCGTATCCGCGCAGCTGCCACCACGCTTTCGAGGGGAACCCTCATGAAGGTCACCCGCCTTAACCGCCACATCTTTGCTCCTGTCGCCGCTGTCGCCGCGCTGTCGCTGAGCGCGTGCGAGCTGACGACCGACGACGCGAGGCCCGTCGTGTCCTCGCCTACGCCGGTGCGGTACACCGGGATGGACATCGCCAGGAAGCTCGCGCAGGTGACCGGCGTGAAGTCGCTGGGGAACCTGGCCGACAAGACGGGAACCTGCGCCTCCGACGAGGGCAACGGGTGCGAGCGGCTGATCACCACCGACACCGTGAGCGTGTACGAGTTCGCGGTGTCGTCGATGGCCGGGCGCTGGGTGAAGAAGATGCGCGAGCGGGACAACTGGCAGCAGGCCGACTGGCGGCAGGTCGGCCGGTTCGCGCTCGCCTTCACCGAGCGCGACCAGGCTCAGACGCCCAAGGAGCGGCGCGACAGCCTGGAGACCGCTCTGCTGAACCTGGCCCGCGAAGAGGCCTGACCCGCGATACTCCCACCCATCCGCCACACACCCTCAGGGGGAACCATGAACGCTCCGTACACGCCTCCCGTCCCGCCCCACCGTCCCTCGCAGGACGCGCGCCCCCTGCACAAGCGCAAGCGCGTGTGGGTGGGCGGGTTCGCCCTGGTGACGCTGGGGGCCACGCTGGTGGCCGCCGGTGACTCCTCGTCGACCGCGACCGCTTCGCCGAAGGCGACCGTGACCGTCACCGCGACGGCCACGGCGACCGCCACGGCGACGGCGAAGCCCGAGCCCGCCGCCACGGTGACGAAGACCGCCAAGGCCAAGCCCGCGCCCACGGTCACCGTCACCAGGACCGCCCAGGCCGCCGGGTCCGGCACCACCGGCGGCTCCGGCAGCAGCGGAGGCAGCTCCACGACCGGCGGGGGCAGCTCCAGCACCTACTACGCCAACTGCACCGCCGCCCGCGCCGCCGGGGCCGCGCCGATCCGCCGGGGCGAGCCCGGCTACGGCTCCCACCTCGACCGTGACGGCGACGGCATCGGCTGCGACAGCTGACCAGCCCGCCGGGTGCCCGCGCTACGACAGCGCGGGCGCCCGGCCTGTCCGGAGGAGCACCCGCCCATGGCCGCACACGAGCCCGCGATCATCTACGACCTTGCCGACCCCGAGCGCATCGCTCCGCCGTCGGAGGTCTGCAGCACCTGCAGTGACATTCCCGGAGGCCGTCTGGTCCCCGCACCATTCTGCCCCAAGTCCAAGACTCAGCTCGCCCCCGCCTCCTGGGAAGAAAACTGATCATGACCAGCACCGACGAATTCCTTGCCCTGACCGTCACCCGTGCCGACGGCGGCGTCGTCCGCATCGGGCCGATCGGCTTCCTGCACATCGCCGAGCAGATGGTGAGCGCCTTCGCCACCATGGCGGGCAACACGACCGGCGCGGCCGGAGCCTCGTACGTGATCGCCCCTTACGAGCCCAGGGACGGCGAGACGTACCTGCCGCTGGTGCCCGTCAACGCCAGCGTGCTTGCCGAACTGGCGGACGACGAGGCCGAGGGCTCCGAGGCGCCGTTCCCGGGCCTGTGGTCCCGCCTGCACGCCCAGCACGGCTATGAGACGGCGCAGAAGGTGTGGAAGGCCGCGTGCATCCTCATGGACGGGCCGCCGGAGGAGAGCAGCGAAGCCGACAAGGTCGTCGTGCGCCTGCCCCGCGCGCTCGCCGAGATGGTGGCGGCCGTCGTCGACTCGCACATGGAGGAGTACCCGGTCGACGATGAGTGGGGGCTGATCGAGGCCGTGCGGCAGCTGGACCCCGAGCGGGGCGCCACCATGTACCGGGAGCACCGCTACTTCGTCAACGGCGGCGCGGTCCTCGACCGCGTCGAGAAGGTGGAGATCGAGAGCGAGTTCGCCGACTCGGACGCGGCTCGGGCCTGGATCAAGGAGCACGGCAAGACCTCCGGCGACTCCTAGACAGCGCACTGATCAGTGCGCTAGGTTTGCCTCATCAGTCCGCAGCCCGCCAAGGAGAGCTGAAGCCATGACCGATACCGGCCAGAAGAGCCTGGACGAGCGCTACCCCGAGCACGCCAAGCAGAGCAAGATCATCGATAAGTCGCAGGCGGTCTTCGAGTTCCTGGAGTGGGCGCAGGAGAAGGAGTTCCTGTTCGGGCAGGAGATCAAGAGCGAGCGTCTGACCGCCAGCGAGGGCGCGGACAGCGCCGAGCGCCACGCGGTATCGCTGGGCAACCTCGCACAGGACTCCATGTTTTTCCGGGAGGTTTCCCGCAGCGAGCTGGAGAAGCTGGTGGCCGAGCACTTCGGGATCAACCTCACGGTCATCGAGGCGGAAAAGCAGCAGATGCTGGAAGACCTGCGGTCGGCGAACCGGTGACCGCCCTCCGCGTCCATGAGCGGGACCTGGACCGGGTCCAGGTGATGATGGTCGCCGCGCACATCGGCGCGGACGGGGCCGACAAGACCGACAGCGGCTGGCGCTTCAAGTGCCCCGCGTGCAAGGCGTGGGACTTCGGGCCGAACGGCTCCCTGGTCACGGCCGTGACCCTGTACGCGGAGAGCGGGTACCTGCCCTCCGGGGTGCTGCTGGGCGGGGTCTGCATGAGCTGCGAGCACATCACGACTCCGGAGCCCCGCGAGATCGAGGACGAGGCCTACGACCGCCCCAGTCGCGCCGGGCAGCGGCGCAACCGGCGCGGCGAGACGTTCGAGGAGGCGTGGGCCCGCTGGTTCGCGGAGAACCCGAAGGTGCTGGCGTCCTACAACCACCAGAGCGGCTACTGGCCGTACGAGCCGCCCGAGCAGCCGGAGGCCACCTCGTTGTGACGTCGTGACGTCTTTCACTCCGAACCCCACCCCAACGCACTAATCAGTGCGCTAGGGTGGGGTTCGTCGCGTTGACCTCTTGACCCGCCACGAGAGGAAGTCCCGCCATGCCCGAGCAGTCCGAAGTCACCGTCGTCCGCCTGGGCGACACCATCCGCCTCACCCACGCCCGCGCCGACGGCGGCGAGCTGCAGATGTCTCTGACCAGGGGCGCCGAGCGCACCACGTCCGTCTACGCCGTGACCGACGCCGACGGCCGCCTGCGGACGATGTCCGCCCGCTCCTGGGTCAACTCGGGCGCGGAGCCCGAGCTGGGCAGCGTGATGCGCCGGGCGCTGGAGCAGGCCGACGCGTGACTACCTAGCGCACTACTCGGTGCGCTAGGGTGGCCATCCCGCCCAGAGAAGGAGTGCATTTCCCGTGGAGAAAGCCAACATCAGGCCCGGCGACTTCTACGCCGTGAAGCGGGCCGACCGCCTCATCGTGCCTGCGCTGGTGCTGAGCAATCGTCTGTGGGACCGCCTCCCCGAGGGCGCGGACTTCGTCTATCGTCCCGCCGACAGGAACGAACGCTGGGCGACCACCCTCGACCGCCAGACGGGGGCCCGCCGGGGCATCCCCGCCGTCTTCCCCCGGCCGGGCAAGAACGTCCCGCGCAGCGTGCTCATCCCGGCGCTGGCCCGCCTGTCCGCGCGGGCCGGGGAGCTTGGGCTCCTCGGCGACGACGCGGGAGAGGCCGCCGTGGCCGCGCTGCGCGAGTCCATCGAGGAGCCCCTGCTCATCGACGTCGTGTCCGACTCCAAGATCATCACGCCGTGGACGAATCACGTCACCGGCGAGAACCTGCACAGCTGCCCCGAAGAGGACTGCGGCGCCGACGTCACCATGAACGCCGCCAGCCGGATGCGCGCGCACCGCATGCGAAACGGGGCGCCCTGCCCCCGCTCGAACACCGCACTGACCAAAGAGGAACGAAATGCACCCTGAGCCGTACTCGGGCCCCACGGCCGCCCACCACATCACCGAAGGACAGCGCGCTCTTCGCCAGGCCACGGAGGCCAGCAGCCCCGTCTCGGACGCCCTGCGCCAGGAGGCCCTGGCGCACTTCGCCGCCGCGCAGGCCATCAACGGACTGCCCGCCCCGGCCGCCACCGAGCACGAGGACCTGAGCGACGAGGAACTGCTGGCGAGCGCTGTCGGCACCCGAATGCGCAAGATCCTTTACGACCGCATGCACGAGTACTCCGAGGAGCGCTACCAGCGCAGCACGAAGACGGGAACAGCCTCCGCGATTATGGGCGGTATCGAACTCGCCAGGAACTTCGTGTATCCCGAAGTGAACGAGGACGGCTTCCGGAACGCGGCCGAGTGGGATGAGCCCTACACGCCGACCGAGGCCGACCGCGCCGAGCTGCGCCGCCGGATCAAGGAGCACGGCGGCATCCCGGACCACGGTACGGCCGAGACCATGGCCATGGAGATCGCCGACGAGCGGCTGGCCGAGAAGGGGGTCTGACGTGGCTTCGATCGACGAGCCCGCCCGCCAGAACATCACGCGGAAGGTCGACCGGGAGCGGAGGGAGATGGCCAAGGAGGCCACGGACCTGCAGCGCGAAGTCCAGAGGTTCTGCGCCGACATCATCAGGGGTGGCCCGTACGCGGGCCGGGCGCGCAACATCGCCCGAGACGCCGTGGAACTCGCGGCGAGGGCCGCCGCGCTCGACGCGGCCTCGGACGTCGCCGACGCAGTACTCCCCCAGGACGAGAATGCGCCCGGCGTAGACTGAGGCGCAAAACTGCAGAAGGCTCTACCGCCTACCCCAACTATGGGGTAGGTTCTCTTTTTAGACGGAGCAGGCCGCGCCAACGGCCTCCGCTTCGCCCGCCATTGCTCCCCGTGCCGCCGTACGGCAGTCCGCCTCGGCCCGGCCGGGAGCCTGCACCAGGAGTACCTGTGGACATCAACGTCACCGTCAGCGACATCACCCTGGAATCCGTCGTCACCAAGTCCATGAGCTGGGACGCGGACGAGGGTGAGATGGTCGAGACTGGCGACCACGTCCGGGTCGGCGACCTCGTCGCTGCTGAGATCGTCAAGAAGGCCGTCGCCGACGACCGCTACCCGAGGCTGAAGGAGCAGGTCCTGGAGGTCCGCAAGGAGGTCATCCGGGAGAAGGTCGGCCCGATGGTCGACGAGGCCCTGGCCGGGACCGTGCGCCGGACGAACGAGTGGGGCGAGGCCAAGGGACCGGAGGTCACCTTCCGCGAGATGGTGGTGTCCGAGGTCAAGTCGGCCATCGGCCAGCGCCACAACCAGCACAACCGGGGCACGGTCCTGGAGGTCGCGGTCCGGGCCGAGGTCCAGAAGCACGTGGACGTGGCCGTGGCGGAGGAGGTCGCCAAGCTGAGCGACCTGGTCCGCGAGGAAGTCGCCAAGGGCATGTCCGAGACCGCCGTCGCAGCCATCCTCGCCTCTGCGATGAAGCCCGCCAACAGCTGACCTGCACCACCCGGCGGGCGGCCGGACCTCTTCGGCCGCCCGCCTTCTCTTTCCTCGAACCCGCCCGAAGGAAAAGTCATGAACTCCGCTGCACCCTCGCGCGCCGCTGTCGCAACCGCGCTCGCCGTCGTCACCACCTCCCTGGTCCTGGGCGCCGCCAGCCCGGCCTCGGCCGCCACGGCGAAGTCCAAGGCGCTGACCACGGCCGCCGCCCAGAAGGGCGACGCGTACGAGTACGGGGCGACCGGCCCGGACCGGTTCGACTGCTCCGGCCTGACGCAGTACGCGTACAAGAAGGCAGGGAAGTCGATACCGCGCGTGGCGCAGGCCCAGTACAGCGCCTCGAAACAGATCTCCTGGCGCTCGCGCCAGAAGGGCGACCTGGTCGCCATCGGGTCGAACAAGCGGGACATCGAGCACGTGGGCCTGTACGCGGGCTACTGGAGCGGTGCGAGCTGGTACTGGCACGCCCCGAAGCCCGGCCAGAAGGTCCAGCTGTCCAAGATCAAGTACTCGATCTACAGCGGAGTCAGCGCGTACTACGGCCAGTTCAACGGTCAGGCACGGTGACGACGATGATCTCCCGCCGCGCCCTCGCGCACGCGCCCTCCTACATCGTCCTCAACCGCCGCACTGCTGCCGCCGAGCTGGTATGTGGCGGGCAGGTCGACTACGTCCTCAGCGAGATCTACGAGGACGACCAGGTCGAGCCGCTTAACGGCGGCGCGTTCGCCGTGACCCGGGCCTACCCGGTCAAGGTCGGCGAGGCGCACGAGGTCGTGCAGTACCTGCCGTTGCACCGCGACCAGCGCCTGCACCAGCACGTCCGGCCGGACAGCACGTACGCGATGAAGCGGTCCCAGGAGGGGCGCACCTTCATCGACATGCCCAACGGGAGCGGCAAGGACCTGCTGCGGTTCGTGCAGCGGCACGAGGGGGCCTTCTACCGCACTGTGGACGACCACATCCTGCGCCTGCACAAGCGGCGCATCCTGGGGATCTGGCAGCCTGTCATGGCCGAGGCCTTCGCCCAGGCAGCCTGAGATGCTGGACCGACCCGAGACGGAGGCAGTGATGGACAAGCTGGTCTGGAGGCGTGACCGCGCCGGAGACGCGCTGTGGAGCGGTGAGACGTTCCTGGGGTGCATCTACGACCGTGACGGGCTGGCCAGCCGCGCCCGCAACCACGGCTGGCGGGTGCTGAAGGGCGAGGACATGATCGTTGTCGGTGACGTGCTGCCGACGCTGGAGCGGCCCGATGCCCGGCTCGGCGCCCGCGCGCTCCTGGAGGCCGAGATCGGCTTCTTCGCCCCTCTGCCGACGGCCGAGGAACTGCTGAGGATGTAAGGCGTGCGCGCAGAAGGCCCCGTGACGGACTGTCACGGGGCCTTCTGCATATGGGGAGGTGGGCACCGTAGCGCATCGGGGGGCAGGCACTGAGTGTCAGTTTTTTGCATGTACTGGTTCTGTCCGATACCGGGTGTAGAGTGATCGAACGCAGCCACCGCCAAGGCTGTTTTCACCCGCCAAACGCTTCCTTCTCCACCCGCCAGGAGACCCCTTCATGCCTTCAATCGCTACTGAGCGTGTCGTGCGCCAGACGATCGACGACACCTACACCCTCCCGCTGGCCCTCGCGGCCGAGCTGCTGGGGTGCGAGGAGAAGGACATGCGGCGGCTGGTGAAGCGCTCGAAGCACAACGCCGAGTCCGGCGTCTCGTGGCCGCTGCGGTTCAACGGCTCGGGCGTCACCCTGCTTTCACTGCTCGCGTACCGCACGGCCTGCCGCAGCAAGACGGCGACCGCCCTCTCCGCCTGAGACGAAAGGGGGCGCCGCCATGCCCCATCCCGACATGCTCGCCGTCCGTTCCGCGCTGGAGTTGACCGACCGGCAGTCCCACCGGATGGTCGTCTTCGCGGCCCTGGACGACATCACCGGGTGCAAGCGCCCGCGCTCGCAGTGGGCCCACCCGACGCTGGCCCGCCAGCTCGGCATGGGCCCGCACTTCGTGAACCTCCTGCAGAACTACCTGCAGTACCGCACCGTGCGCGGCCTGGACCAGGGGCGCTCGCTGCGGCTGCACGGCGAGAACAAGGCGCGCCTGATGCGCGTCGAGGACGGCTATCCGCTGGATCTGCTGCGCATCGTCGCCAGCCGGTGCCGGGAGGCGCAGCTGGCCGAGCTGCTGGCCCTGGCGATGAAGCTGAAGGTCCGCGTCGAGGGCGAGGTCGTCGTCGACATCGAGAAGACCCTGGGCCGGGCCTGTGGGCTCGCCTGGGACGGCCTCACCGCCACCTACCAACGTCAGACCACCGCGACCAAAAGGGAGACCTACGGATCATGAACCTACTCACGGACAGCGCGATCGGTGTACGCATCACCTACCGGCCGACCGGTGCGTTCCTGCCGGTGGAGCGGGAGTTCCCCTGGGCCAATCCGGACGATGTGGTGTTCATCATCGCCGCGTTCAGCGCGCGCCAGCACCGCAGCCTGCGCACCCGCAGCGACGTCGTGGCGATGCTGAAGGAGGCCCGGGACAGCCAGATCGCGTGGCACGAGGACCGGATGCGCATGGCGCTGGTGCACAGCCTGGGCCGGTGGGCGAAGGTCGTGCCGTCCCGGCTCGTGGACCGGCTCGTCCAGGCGTCGATGAAGCAGTACTACGAGGCGACCGCGCACTGGGCGCTGGAGCTGGGCGAGCTGTACGAGCAGGTGAACGAGCTGAGCAGTCAGGTCGGCACGATGCGCCGGGCCCAGCGCCCGCAGTCGAAGCCGCCGACGTACGGGCCGCAGGTGCTGTGCGAGGCCCCCCTGTGCACCAGGCAGATCCCGCTGGCCAGACCGCTGGTGCTCCCCGAGGGGTGGACGGCCGACGAGCGGAACGTCCCGCGCTGCCCGGAGCACTCGGCCGCTGACGTCATGACGTCGAAGGTGGGTGCGTGATGCGAAGAGCACCGCGCTTTCTGGCCGGGCTCGCCCTGGCCGCGCTGGCCTTCTGGGGCTCGCACCTGCTGAACGCCCCGGTGGAGATGTCGGTGTTCCTTGCCGCGATCGTCGCGATAGGGGTCTGGTTCCGTGGGTTCGAATTGATCATGGAGGGGATCGGGGCGCTCCTGCTCTGGGTTCTCACCGGCTCCTGGAGCTGAGCCTGTCCGTGGGCCGGTGAGCGGCACCAGGAGGTGGAGAAGGGAGCCACCGCCATGCTGCTCGCCGACTGGCAGATCAAGGACCGTATCGCCTCGGGAGATTTGAAAATCTCCCCGTTCGACCCTGCCCGGGTGCAGCCTGCCAGCGTGGACCTGCTGCTCGATCACTACCTGCGGGTTCCGCGCACGCCGGGCGTCGAGATCGATGTGAAGGCCGTCTTGGCCGGGCACACCACGATGGCGGAGATCGACGAGGACGGCTGGCTGATGAAGCCGGGCGACTTCGTTCTGGCCAGCACGATGGAGCGCGTCGTCCTGCCGCCGGACCTCGCGGCCCGGGTCGAGGGCAAGTCTTCCCTGGGCCGGTTGGGTCTCGCCATCCACGTGACGGCCGGGTTCATCGACCCGGGGTTCGCAGGGCAGATCACGCTGGAGATCGCGAACTTCTCACCATGGCCGATCCGGCTGCGACAGCAGATGCCGGTCGCCCAGCTGTGCCTGATTCCGATGTCGGCCGCGCCGCAGCGGCCGTACGGGAGGGCAGGCAACCACTACCAGGACCAGTACGGTCCCGTGGAGTCACGCTACGAATTGCGCTGATCCCGGGGCTTTTGGCGGTGGTTGTCGGTACCTCCCGGCAGACTGACCACCGCCGAGAGCTAGGGAGAGCACGATGGCGAAGCGCAAGAGCGGACTGGTTCCGTGGCCGGAGGACGTCTGGTACACCGAGGGCAAGGCCCGGCTGGCGGGGCTGGTGCACGACGTCGGGGCCCGGCTGGCCGAGATGAAGCGCACGGACAGGGTCCAGGCGGTGCGGGAGTTCGACCCCCGCGAGGTCGACCCGACCTCCAGCGCCTGGTGGGCCTACGAGGCGAGCTGGTGCACCAACGATGGCGGACGCATCACCGCGCGCCTGGACCTGACTCCCGACCCCCACGAGGCCGAGCACCTGGGCGCGACGGCGCAGACCGTCGCGGACAACCGCACCATCGAGCTGGGAATCTCCTGGTCGTTGGTGGCCAAGGCCGACGGGCCGTGGCAGTCGGCGTGGGCGAACCCGGTCCTGGTGTTCCTCAACCCCCTCACCATCACACACTGGAACATGGACTCGATCGTCGGATCGGCATCGCTGCACGCGATGACCAGCATCGGCACCGACGCCAGCGCGGACTCCGTCGGCAGGCTCCTGGATGAGCTGGCGAAATCCACCTTCTACACCACGGTCATCACCCACGACCGGCGCGAGTTGGGCAGCAAGCCGCACCCGCCGCTGTGCGGCATCCTGCCCAACGACATGGGCGGCAAGGTCGTGGAGCTGCGCGCCTACGGCGACCAAGATCAGATGTTCAACGAGATCCTGGCCCGGCACCGGGTGTCGCTGAGGATGGGCGGCGCGGTGATCCTGCCGCACTCGCCGCGCAAGGACGGCTGGCCCGCGTCCAGATGTTCCATCGCGCTGCCGGGCGCGGAGTTCGAGGCGCTGCTGCACGCGACCGCGTGGCGGCTGTTCGAGTACGCGGAGCTTCCGGCGCACTACCACGAGCGGGCTCAGCTCGCGGCGGACCGGCTGCGCGCCCAGTGGGGGCTGCCGGAGGTCGAGATGCCGGTTGCGTACCTGCAGGCGCAGCTGGAGGAGGCCCTGGAGGACGTCGAGGGCCTGACGAGCAGTCTGGCCGACGCCACGCGAAGCCTGGAGGAGCAGGAGGAACAGGTCAAGGCCGCCCAGGCCGTCGCCGAGCAGTCCAGGGCCGAGGTCCTGGAGATGATGCAGGCCTATCGCGACCACCCGCTGCAGCAGCGGGCCGACGAGGCCAGCGCTCAGGCGGAGGAGGCGTTCTCCGGGCAGGAGGCGGCCGAGTCGGCGATGGAGGACCTGACGGCCGAGGTCGCGTGGCTGCGGCGCAGGCTCGCGCAGGCGGGCGCTTCCTACGCCGAGGAGGCGCCGCCGAGGCCGTCTGCTCCGGGGTCCTGGGCGGACATGTTCGCGCTCGTCGCCGACCTGTTCTCCTTCGTGCGGATCGGTGACGTGCGGGAGCCTCTGGCCAAGCTGATTGCGCACCGGCACGAGGCGAGCTGGCGGCGGCGCACCTGGGAGGTGCTGGAGGCTCTGGAGGCGTACGCGGGAGCCAAGGCCGAGCACGGGCGCGAGCTGCTGCCGCACTTCACCGCCTACCTGAACTGGCCGCAGGCCCCGGCGCTGGTGCCGCTGAGCTTCTACGCCGCGAAGGAGACGACGGTCTTCACCCGCGACTCGAAGTACCGCGACATGCGGGTGTTCGAGGTGCCCCAGCTGGGGCCGGTGTTCATGGGAGAGCACTTCCGCATCGGCGGGAGCCGTCCGCCCGCGCCGCGTATGCACGTCTACGACGACACGGGCGGGAAGACCGGCATGATCCACATCGGCTACATCGGACCGCACCTGCCCAACGGCATCAGCGTCTGATTCCTCTTCGCTTGATTTATCGTGCGGCGATAACTACTCTCAAGAGAACGTTATCGCCGCACGATAAGGACCCCTCGTGAAGTCTGCGACTGCATCCGTTCTTTACAACCAGGTCATGGCTGGCCTGATGCTGTCCACCAGCGTTTTCATGCTTGTCACTGCGTTCATCGACCCCACGGTCCTGATCAAAAAGGACACGGCCCGCATCGGCGTCGAGGGCGGACGCGAGGTAGTGGTGGCGCTGCATGATCCGAGCCTCGCTGACCTACTGGTCAGCGCCATCCCTGAGATCCTCAACGCGCTGGTCTTTTTCACACTCGCCCTGCTGTTTTTCCTGCAGGGCCGAGGGAGCAACCTCCTGGTTAAGCCGAAGAGCAGGAATCAGGCTGTGCGTCGAGTGGGCATCGTCTCGGGGCTCACCTTCTCGACCATGATGGCCTATCTTGCCTCGCCGACCCTCCAGTACCTGTACTTCGGAGAATCCCTCGGAGGGCGGGTCAGCGGGAGCTTTTCCCTCTCAGGCTTCCAGGTCATTCAGCTCGCCGTCATCGCCATGTGGTCCATCAGCGACACGCGCGTACAGAAGGACCGGGCCGACAAGCTCGACGCCCAGATGAAGGACGTGGTCTGAGATGACTCCGGCGTCCGAGGACCACCAGATCCACGTCACCCTGGACAAGGTCATGGAGAAGCGGGACATCACCCTCACCGACCTCGCGGAGAAGGTCGGCATCACCAATGCCAACCTCTCCCGCCTCAAGACCGGCAAGGTAATGGCCGTGAAGTTCTCCACCCTCACCGCGCTGTGCGCTGCTCTCGACTGCCAGCCGGGCGACATCCTCTCCTACGTGCCCGCCAACGCCGAGGCCCCCGTCTCCGACTGACCCTTTCCTGGTTGCTGTCCGACCCCTCCTTTCCCCCTCCCAAGGGGCGAAGGGAGGGGTTTTTCGCATGCATGACGCCGTACAGACCGATCGAGCGGACCTGTGGGCCGAGGACGAGCCCGTCCGCGAGCCGATGCGCCCACAGTCGGCCAGCACGCGACGCAACCCCTCCCGCGATGACAAACGGATACGCCGCCGGATGCGCCGGTCGGGCGCGCAGGAGGAGAACGAGATGCCCATCCCTGACCGCTCCGAGCTGATGCAGCGGATCGCGACCGCCCAGAGCCTGGCCGAACAGATGGTCCTGGTCCGGCAGCTGGACGAGCTGGACCGGACCCTGCAGCGCCAGGCGGCGCTGGAGCGTGAGGTCGACCTGTCCCAGACGTCGATCGACGCGGCGATGACTCCGGTCATGTCGCGGACCTCGTACGGCACCACCGAGAGCGACTGGCTCACCGAGGTGCCGGACGCGCCGCTGGACCAGTCGAAGCTGGTCGCGCAGGCGGCGCACTGGTACGGCCAGGTGCCGGGCTTCGTGCTGTCCGACGAGGTCGAGTTCGCCGAGCAGGCGCGCGGCATGGCCCGCAAGCTGGCTTCCGGTCTCGGCGGGCAGGCTCCGGCGGCCGAGCAGATCTTCGTCTCCTACGCCGCGTTCCTGCGCGCGCAGGCGGCGTCCGGCCTGGACCAGGTCCAGCAGACCACCGCGCCCGACGGCGTCACCCAGAAGGCGACCCCGCTCAACCCCGACGTCTTCGACAACTTCGCGCCGCCGGTGGCCGACATCAACACGGCCGTCTCCGGCACGGAGGACTCCAACCAGGCCCCGGCCATCCAGATGGCGGTCGGCGGCGGCGGCAACTCCAGCCCCGAGGTGCCCGGCGGGCACTCCGAGACCGGCGAGCAGACCGGCCCGGCTCCCGAGCCGTCCCTGGGCGGTGGCGGCGGCGGTGCGGCCGAGCAGCCGGGCGGGCACTCGGAGACCGACGTCGTCGGCGACAGCATCGCCGAGCCGCCTCCGGCCGCGCCCCCGGGCCAGGGTCCGGCGGCCGGGTCCGGCGGTGCGCAGCCCTACGGCGCCGGTGGCGACAACGAGCCGCGCAAGCAGGCGGCCAGCGGGCTGCCGATGATCCAGCAGACCATCGACCCGCACGACTCGCCGTCCTCGCAGCCCCTGCCGACCACCGTGGCGTTCCCCTGGACGCTCGACGAGGGCGGCGAGGCCGACGGCATGACCGGCGAGGCCGACTACGACCAGGGCGGCCAGGTGTCCTCGGGGCACCAGTCGCACGCCAGCCTGCAGACGCAGGCCGACCAGTGGACCCAGCCGCACCAGTTCGCGCAGCCGAACATCGCCAACTCCCCGGCGACCACTCCTCCGCGTACCCCGGCCGATGCGGGCTCGGGTGCGGCCGACGCGCGCAACCCGGAGGCGCAGCCCTCCTACGGGGACGCGCACGCGGCCAGCTCGTACACCGACTCCTTCAACTCCGGCTCCCCGGCGGCCCCGGCGCAGAACGTGCCGGTGTCCATCGGCGGCGACAACGGGCAGGCGCAGCAGCACCCCCGGTTCGCCTCCCGCAAGGTCGCCTCGAAGGAGGAGATGCAGCACCCCGACTTCCAGCGCGGCTACAAGTACGCGACGAAGTGGGTCGAGGGCACCCCCGTGGTGCGGCCGGGCACGGCCGAGCTGGAGGCCGGAATCTACGCCGGGCTCACCGACAACCCCGTCCACCGGAGTGCCTGGCTGGCCGCTCACGCGCGCCTGGCGGAGGCCGAGCCGACGCTGACCGGCCGCATCGCCCGGCACCGCGAGTTCACGCACAAGGTCGCCTCCGCGCAGGCTCTGCCGACGGACGGCACCTACCTGCAGGTGCAGGCGATCACCGGCGTCGACCCCGACACCACGGGCCCGGCGACCTCGCCGTCGCCCTCCGGCGACACCCCGCTCAACGGCCCCGGCCGCACGCCGCCGCTGGACGGCCAGACGGGCGCGGCCGACCCGGCCGGTGCCGCCCCCTACAACGGCGCCCCGCCGTACGGCAGCCCGGTCGTCCCCCAGACGCAGTCGGTGCCGCGCGGCCAGCCCGTGCACATCCCCGACACCGGGATGGCCTCGGCCGCCCCTGCCGGTCGCGGACTGTCCCCCTCGACGGCCGCCTTCCGGCGCCGCGTCCAGGCGGGTCTCCTGAACGAGAAGAAGGGCTGACCGCTGATGGACTTCACTGCAGACCTGATGTGGGACGGGGCATCCCGCGACCACGAGGCGGAGACGCTCGAACTCGCGCGTACGGCGGCCCTGAACGACGCGGACAAGCTGGTGGGCCCGCTGGTCTTCCAGGCCGCCAACGATGTCGACCTCGGCCACCGCCTGGCGCTGGCCGAGCCGCACCTGAACGCCATCTCCTCCTTCCGGGGGTACCCGGTGGCCGACCTGGAGGAGGACCTGAAGCGGCGCTGGGCGCTGCTGGCCGAGTCCCGGGCCGGGCAGGCCAAGCAGGCGGCCGTGACCCGGCAGGTGACGGCCGCGCAGGAGCAGTTCATGGACCAGGCCGTCTCGCGCCTGGCGGCGATGGCGGCCAAGGACAACCCGCTGGTGCCGATGCGGGAGTGCCTGCGTCTGGCGACCGAGGCCGTGCAGAAGCACGCCGACGCGTTCCCGCTGGCGTACGAGTCGTGGGGCGGCACCGCCGACGGCCCGATCACCGACCGGGCCAAGCACTGGAAGCCCCCGGGCATGAAGGGCGCCGGTGGCGGCGCGGGGGCCGTCGACCCGGGCGCCAACGGCGGCGCGTCCACGTTCGACAACGTCCACCAGCGCCTGGACGACATGGAGAACCGCCTGGGCGGCGGGTCTCCGTCCGGGCCGTCCGGGCCGGTCTCGCCGACGGCGTCCCTGGACGCGATGGCGGCCGGGTTCATGGACCGGGTCAAGAACTGGTGGTCCGGCAACGGCAGCCAGCCCCACACCCCGGCGCCGTCGGCCACCCCGGCCCCGGCTCCGGCCGCAGGGGGGCGGGCGCCGCTGATCGCGCCGAGCAACAACGCGGCCTCCGACCACGTGGACGACGCTGTCACGCGCCACCACGACGAGCAGGGGCGCCGCGAGTTCGACAACATCATGCGGCGCCTGGACGGCGACCAGGCCGAGATGAACCACAAGTGGGACACCCCCCGCGCGGACCGCTTCGAGAGCCCGGCGGACACCGAGCAGCGCACGCAGCACCTGCAGAACGCCCACGACCGCCGTACGACCGACATGGAGGGGCGCGTGGACCGCCTGAGCGACTCGCTGACGCCGTCCGCTCCGAGCACGCCTGCGGGCGGGTTCTCCCACACCGACCGCTCCCAGGTCACCAACGTGCCGCTGCACAACGCCGGGCCCGCCAGCTTCTCCCACCCCGACACCGGCTCCGGCGCCGGTGTGGGCCAGCAGCAGCTGCCGACCGACCCGGCGCCGTCCTTCTCCCACTCGCAGTCGCACACCTCTCCCCGGCCGCAGGATCACGCGTTCGGCGGTCACTTCCAGTACGGAGCGTGAGATGGACCCGAACCTGGTCTGGGGCGGCATCCTGGGTACCGCGTTCGCCTACGAGATGTACGGCGTCTTCAACAGGGTCGACGGCGACACCCTGAGCGAGCGCACCCGCGAGTGGTTCCGGACCAAGTCCACCCCGGGGAAGGTCATCTTCACCCTGGGGTGGCTGGGCCTGAGCGCCTGGTTCATTCCGCACATCGTCTTCGGCGGAAGCTGATAACTTCTGATCGTTCGTTGACTCGGACACAGCGACCCGCCGCCCCCAACCCGGTGCGTCGCTGGCATGCGCCCCTTCCGCCGTTGTCAGGGAGGGGCGCTGTGCTGTCCGCCCCCAGGCGCCGGGCTGTAGGGGGTGGAGGTGAGGACCATGTCTACGCTGCCCCAGGTCCTGGCGCACCAGTCTGGCGATGGGATCACCATCGCGCACTGCCCGTTCTGCGGCTCTGGACAGGTCATCGGCCGGTCTGACGGAAACACCGAGTGCTCGTTCTGCAACCAGTCCTTCCTGGTCCGGGTGCAGCCGATGTTCTCCGCGTTCCCGCAGTCGATCGACGGCATGCCCGTCGACATCCCCGGCATGCCTCCGGTCACTCCTCCCGGGATGCCGCCTGGCGGCGACCCGATGGCGGCTGGAGCCCCTCCGGGAGCCGAGGGTGAAGAGGGCGCCGGTGCGCCGCCGTTCGGCGGTGACAGCGACTCAAGCGACTCCGGGTCCGAGGACGGCCCGCCCAGCGGCTCCGACGACTCCGGGGACGACTCCGGCGGCGGTCCGCCGTTCGGGAAGAAGGAGTCCCTGCGCACGGCGGCCGGGCACCAGCTGTCCCGGTCCGCGTACGTCGACCACCTGGCCAGCCTGCTGCGGGTGAGCCCATGAGCGCCTCGGTGAAGGTCCTGGTCCAGCTCGGTCTGGACGGCAAGACGTACCAGCCCGGCGAGTGGGTCACGCTGCCCGACGAGCAGAAGTGGCGCGCGCAGGAGCTGGTGGCGTATGGCCTGGCCGAGGAGGCCCCGGCCAGGCCCGTGAAGGCCGCCCGGCGTCGGGCGGCGTCGGGCTAGAACCTCTGCCGGTAGGCCGAGGTCCAGTGCTCGATGAGTTCGTTGCCCAGGAGTTCGTCGTCGGTGATGGCGTCCCAGCCTCCCTGATGCTCCGCCTGCTTCGCCGCGTCCCCGAGGATCCCGGCCAGTCCGTCTGCGAGTTCAGGCTGGACGGGGCCGGTGATCCACTTCAGGATGAGAGCGAGGGCTGTGTCCAGCGCCTCGGGGTCCACGCGGGAGTCGTCGATGTCTTCTCCCAGGTGCAGGGCCTGGCTCAGGTCCACCGCTTCCCAGGAGCCGGGGCGGCCCGAGGTGAAGACGGCCGTGCTGCCGCCGTCGGCGGTCAGCATCTGCGCGGTGCGGTTCAGCGCCACCAGCAGTGTCGCCACGCCCTTCCTCCCGGCCTGGAAGAGCGCGAGGGCGAGCTGGTTGGAGTCCTCTGTGGACATCGGGCCCACGGGCCGTAGCGGGCCGCGTGCCGCGTCCAGCGCTTCGATGGTGGCGTACTCAGGAAGGTCCCGCCTCGGGTACGTCGCGTAGGCGCCGTTGAGGCCGTTGTTCAGCCAGCCCTCCCCCTCCCGGTCCGCGAACCGTCCACTGCGCTTGATTTCAGGCGTCGTCATGCCGCCGATCCTTCCACCTCCCTGGCCCTGTCCGTGGCCCTTTCACCAGCCCAAGGGGTGAGCCACCACAGGGAGGAACCCCCGAAATGCCCGAGGACAAGACTGAGGCCGCGCTGGCGCGGATGTCTCGCATGTTCCGCCGCTCCTCGCGCGGAGACAGCGAGACGCCCGAGATGCGGGAGATGCGCGCGAACCGCCGCATGTCCCGTACCGCGTCGGAGACCGGCCGGTCGAGCCCCTCGGTGAATTTCGCGACACAGCGCCCGCGCGACCCGCTTTTTTATTGGCGCCAGAATAACATGCCATTCCAATTTGATGACCCGCAGCAGATGGCGAAGATGAGGGCGTACTGCCGCCTCGTCTATGCCTCTCACCCGGTCGTCGGATCGTGCGTGGACATTTACTCGAAGTATCCGCTGCTCGGCATGAAAATGTCGTGCAAGGACGAGCGGCTCACTGACTTCTACACGCAGCATTTCCTCGAAGAAGACGGCCTGAATTACAACAAGTTCATGGTCGACATCGGCCGTGAGTACTGGACGGTCGGCGAGGCCTGGCCGCTGGGGACGTTCAACGAGCCGCTGGGCGTGTGGGACGACGAGGAGCTGCTGAACCCGGACGACGTCGAGGTCCAGCCCTCGCCGTTCCTGCGTGACCCCCGATTCCTGATCCGGCTGCCCGCCGAGATGCGTGAACTGATCCGCACCCGGCAGCCCGCCTGGGAATTCGAGAAGCTGATGCAGGCGTACCCGGAGCTGACGTACTACGCCGACGACAATCAGCTGATGCCGGTTTCGAATATCCTGCTGCGGCAGCTGAAATTCGAGGCGGACACGTTCAACAAGCGCGGCGTTCCGCTGCTTTATAGGGCGATGCGTTCGCTCATGCAGGAAGAAATGTTGAATGCGGCCGTCGATTCGGTGGCCGACCGGCTCTATACCCCGCTGATTCTCGCGAAGCTGGGCGCGTCCGCGAGCGACCTGGGCACCGACGTACCGTGGATCCCCACCCAGGACGACCTGGCCGACTTCGAGGAGGCCGTCGACCTCGCGCTGGCGGGCGACTTCCGCATCATCATGACCCACTTCGGTGTCGACATGGCGCCGGTGCTGGGCAAGGAGGACGTGCCCGACCTCACCCCGGACTTCGACCGGATCGAGGGGCGGATCCTGCAGACGTTCGGCCTCTCCAAGACGATGCTCGCCGGTGCCTCCTCCGGTGAGACGTACGCGGCCGACGCCCTCAACCGCGACCTGGTCACACAGATGTTGACGAATTATCAACAGCTGCTGCACAGGCACTACCGCCAGCGGGCGCTCGTCGTCGCCGAGGCCCAGGAGCACTTCGACTACGAGGAGCGGGCCGGGCGCCGGTACGTGAAGATGGAAGAGATCCTCGAAATCGACGAGGAGACCGGCGAAGAGCGCATCGTCGAGCAGCCCAAGCTCCTCATCCCCGAGCTGCAGTTCCGCACCATGAGCCTGCAGGACGAGGCCGCGCAGACCGAATTTTTCGAGGCGCTGCGGGAGGCCGGGGTGCCGATCTCGATGCGCACCCGGCTGCACAACGTCCAGATCGACTTCGAAGACGAGATCGAAAAATCCCGCGACGAGGCGGTCGACCTGGCGGTGGGTGAGCAGGAGACCCGCAAGGCGATCTACGTGGCGCTCAAGGACAAGGGCCTGCCGATTCCGCAGGACCTGCGCACCGACTTCGAGCCGCGCGCGCTGGACCAGAGCCAGGACCCCTCGCAGCTGCCGACGGCTCCGCTGCGGATCCCGCTGCTGGGCATGGACCCGGTCACCTCGCAGCCGACGATGGCGCCGACGATGCAGGACCTGCAGTCCACCCCGGCCGACGGCGGCGTCGTCGAGCCCGGCAGCGTGCCCGAGCCGGTGGACGCCGACCAGGGTGAGGGGTCGCGGCCGGACGAGTCGGACGAGATGCGCGGCGACATGCCCAAGCAGTCCTCGCTGTTGCCCTTCACGCCGATCGGTGACCTGACGGGCCTGCTCCAGAACGCCGAGCGGATGCGCACCCTGGCCAACCGGCACAAGCCGAAGGTCACGGTCGCCGCGAAGCCGCTGCCCGTGAAGGCGGAAGACGGCGAGGTCGAGGAGATCGAGCTGCCCGAGGCCGTGCAGCGCAAGGAGCCGATCGGCATGTACCAGGGCCCGCGCCACATCGGCATGCGCCGCCACGTGGAAATCAAGAAGGAGCAGCAGGCCTGATGACCTACACCCTGATCCCGGTCACCCGGACCTACCTGGACGGCTCCACTCCGCGTACCGGCACCGTGCGCCTGCAGCTGATCGGCCCCCTGTCCAACGACGGGGAGGTCGCCGACCGCAGGCCTCAGGTGGCCACCCTGGACTCGGCGGGCTCGATCTCGCTGACCGTGCGGGCCACAGACGACCCCGGCACGCTGCCCGAGGGCGGCGGCGCCTACGAGGTCACCGAGGTCCTCTCCGGGCTCGACGTCGACACGTACCTCATCCAGGTGCCCTTCGACGGCGGGCCCGTCGACCTGGCCACCGCGCCCCGGCTGGACGAGGACGAGGCCCCGGCCCCGGCCGTGTTCTTCCAGCCGGTGAACGAGCGCGGCCTGCCGGGCGGGTACGCGGGCCTGGACGGCTCCGGCCGCGTCTCCTACACCCAGCTCCCGGCCGACATCGGCTCCGGTGAGGGAGGGGGCGGGGGCGTCGAGATCAGCGGCGACAACACCGACATCCAGCCCCTGGGCACCCGGGCGGCCGGGGCCTCCGGCAAGGCGGCCG